>NZ_JBWOPL010000072.1:0-15811 GCF_056451265.1 Rhodocaloribacter sp.
GATGCCGAGGATGTCGGACTCGCGCATGATGAGATAGTCCTCACCGTCGAGCTTGATCTCGGTGCCGGCGTACTTGCCGTAGAGCACCGTGTCGCCTTCCTTGACGGTCATGTCGATCTTCGTGCCGTTCTCGACGCGCCCCGGACCGACGGAAACGACCGTCCCGCGCTGGGGCTTCTCTTTGGCCGTGTCGGGGATAAAGAGGCCGCTCGCCGTTTTTTCTTCGGCGGGTTCCGGCTTGACCACGACGCGGTCTCCGAGCGGTTTGATGGACATATGGTGTACCTCCTGCTTAGATCGATGTAACGCTTGAAAAGAGGGGTGGTGATTTCGGGTTGTTAGCACTTCCCCGTGGAGAGTGCCAACCTGCGGGGCAAAAAAAAATGCATCCGAAGATGAACCGCTGCGTATAAACCGACCCGCTCGGCGACTGTTCCGTAAAGGGGGGAAGGGACATGCGCGAAATCGACCTGAATAGCCCCGATAAGCGCATTAATTTTCCATGAACGGCCGAGAGCACCCATGATAGACCTTCCCTCAGGTCGACGCTTCGGAGAGCTCAAGATCGGAATGTCCAGATTGGAATACGGAGAGGCGGCGCGGTCTCGGTTCTGGTGGGGATGGATGCTTGCGCTCGTGTTCACGGGACTGCTCGTCGTGCTGGTGACGTTGCCGCCCTTCGTGGGAGCCTCCACGCGCTCGCTCCTCATGACGGGTTTCTCGGGGGTCTGCCATCAACTCCCGGATCGCTCTCCCCGGATCGACGGTGTGGCGCTGGCGGTCTGCCACCGATGCTATGGCATCTACTGGGGGCTGTTCCTGGCCGTAGTCGCCTTCCTCGTCATGCACCGCTGGGATGCATTCCTGTATCGCCGTGCGCCGGTGGTGCTGGCCGCTTCGCTGGTCCCGCTCAGCATAGATTGGCTCGGCGACGTGCTCGGCTTCTGGACGAACACCCCGCACAGCCGACTGCTCACGGGACTGGTCTTCGGCATCGTGGCGGGGTACTTCGTCGCGCGGGGCGTGATCGAGATCGTTCTCTCCAGAGCCGCCCGGACGCGCGTTCCTCCGGAGCAGGAAGCATGAGCAGACCTTGTCCCCGGAAAGGGATGCCCGGGGCGTCCGGCACGCTTTTCTTTCCACGGGCCGCTTGCTATTTTCTATCTCCCTTCCGCGTGTTTCGCATCGGCAAAGAGGGGGGATGTGTGTTCCGGCGATGCGTCCGAACCTTCTTTAACCGGAAAAACTATGCACAGCAAACAACAATCGATTCTTCTCGGCGGGCTCGTAGTGGGTCTTCTGAGCACCTCGTACCTCGGTCTCATCAACATGGCGTGTTGTGCGGGGGTCTTGATCGGGGCCGTCGTGTCCGTCTGGCACTACACCGATACGTACGACCTGACGATTCCCGCCGGACAGGGAGCGTCCATCGGGGCCATGGCTGCCGTCGTGGGAGGGCTGATCGCTTTCGTGCTGAACTTTATCCTCATGAAGATGGGCATTCGCGCCGATCAGGTCGTCGCGGAATTCATGCTTGAACGGTTTAGAGAGAACATGCCGGCCGAGCAGTATGAGGAGGCCATCGCAAAATTGAACGAGCCGGTCACGATCTCCAACTATCTCAAGTCGCAGTGGTACGGTGCAAACCTGATCATTTATGCCGTATTCGGAGCCATCGGCGGGGCCATTGGCGCAGCCCTTTTCAAGAAAGGCGGCGAGACGCCGGAAGAGGCGATTTGACCGAAGGCAATGATCGTTTTCAGGCCTCTCCGGATCACCGGAGGGGCCTTTTTTCCGGTTATCGGCGTCGACGGCTCAGCGGCGGGCCGAGAACTTCGGTGAGGAGAATGGCTTCACGCGCGGAGTCGGCCTCGCGGAGATGTTTCCGAAGTCGGGAGAGCGGGATCGGTTGAGGAGTCGGTCGGCGGAGGAAAGACGGGGCCACGTCAGTCAGACCGGGAGGCGGAGAGGGTTTCGGAGAGGAAGCACGCGCTCGTGGGGCGGTTTTTTTCGGGAGGGAGGGCGCGGGTTCCGGTGCGTGCCGGGGCGTCTCGGCGCCGAGGGCCTGACGGATCTCACGAAGCGCCTCTTCGAGGGTATGGCGCTTTTCCGTTCTCGCGGGGGGGACTTCCCCCTCGGGGAGGGGAAGCGGCTTCTTCTGCCGACGTTTCTTCCCGAGCACCTGAAGCACCAGATAGGCGACGAGCAGGAAGAGCCAGAATACGTTTTCGAAATCCATGTTTTCGGGTGAGGGCAAATGGATGTGGAGGGCAATGTACGGAGAAGAGGGGGAAACGAAAAGCCCGCGCCCTCGCGAGCGAGGCGCAAGGCGCGGGCATACTTCAAACAGAGTGTGAGGGATTGCGACGTTCGTCCATCAGGCGTTCGATGAGGCGGCGATTGGCGCGGGGGAAGGCGTACTCCGGCAGGGCCTCGACGGCGACCCACCGCACGGGTTGCCCTTCGAGGGATTGCGGGACGCCCGCGACGTGACGGCACTGGAAGGCGTGAAGCGTGATCTTGAAGTGCGTATAGGCATGGGAAAGTCGGTGAAAGGCCGATTCCACCGCCACGTCGATGCCGAGCTCTTCCCGCACTTCGCGTCGGCAGGCTGCTTCGAACGTCTCGCCGGGTGCTACCTTGCCGCCCGGAAACTCCCATAACCCGCCGAGGAGGCCGTCTTCCGGGCGTTTCTGGATGAGCACCTCGCCCGAGGCATTGAAGATCAGCCCGACGGCGACGTCGAAATGGGGGCGTGGCGCGCTCTTCGAACGCACGGGATAGGCTTCGGGAGCCCCTTCGGCGAACGCGCCGCATACCTCTCGGAGCGGGCAGGCCGGACAGCCGGGCGCAGAGGGTGTGCAGACGGTCGCGCCGAGTTCCATCATCGCCTCGTTGAATATTCCCGGGAGCGAGTGATCGAGGAGGGCGTCGGCGAGGGTTTGAAGGCGCTTGCGGACGGCGTGAGACCGGGCGTCTGCAGGGATGGTGAAGACGCGGGTGAGCACGCGCGTCACGTTGCCGTCAAGGGCGGCGTGGGGCCGGCCAAAGGCGATGGAAAGCACGGCCGCCGCCGTATAGGGCCCGACGCCGGGGAGTTTTCGGGCCTCGGCATACGTGTCGGGAAAGCGTCCCTTGAAGTCATCGACGATCATGCGGGCAGCCCGGTGGAGATTGCGCGCGCGGGAATAATAGCCGAGTCCTTCCCAGAGTCGGAGCACGTCGTCGAGAGAGGCTTCGGCGAGGGCGTGAACGGTTGGGAACGCTTCGATGAAGCGGTAATAATACGGCGTTGCCTGATCGACGCGGGTCTGCTGGAGCATGATCTCGGAGATCCAGATTTGATATGGATCGTTCGTGCTCCGCCACGGCATTTCTCGAGCGGATCGGCGAAACCAGGCCATCAACGCTTGCCTGAAAGCGCGCAGGTGCGCGTCGCTGAGCGTGGGAGTTGAGCTCATGGGGCAGATCGGCGCGGGTAGAAGTAGAGGCGGGCGGGGATGTCGTTCCGTTCTTCGCTCAGCGTGAAAAAGCCGCTTCCGTCGGCGGCCCAGGCGACGGCCTCCCCCTGCGGCTCGACGGTGTAGGAAACCGCCGTGGGAGCACGGGAAAACAACGGAGCATTCGGACCGGTGCGTGTCCACAAAAACACTTTCGTGTACGTCTTGACCAGCGTTTCAAGGCCGGAAGGGGAGATGTCGCCGCCCACCGCGCCCTGTCCGGGACTCCCCATGCCCGGGACGGGATCGAGCGTCAGGGTCGTCACTTTCTCCATCATGATCGGCGTGGAGATCGGCTGTGGAAAGGGAGCACGATAGACGTTGACCGTCGTGCTCCGCTTGGTGACGACGTACAGATCTCCGGTCGAGGGCTCGACCAGGAGCGTCTCGGCGTCAAGGCGGCCGTCGGGGTAGCGGAGCATGATCGTTTCTACGTCGGAGACCGTCGTGTCGATGGGTGCTCCCGAAGATGGGAGGCGGGGTTCGGGGAGGCGGTAGACGTATTTCACGTCACGCACTCGGAGGTTGTCGCCGAGGTCGCCCACGTAGAGGTAGGCGCGTCCATGCTCCGGACCCGGCCCGATGGCGATGTCCTCCCAGTCCACCGCCGTGATCCCGGCCAGGTGGACGATCCCCCGGTGTTCTCCGTGCATGCCCATAGCGAACAGACGAGCTTCGTCGCCCGAGTCGTTGTGCGTCCAGAGCACCTCTTCATTCACCTGCCCTGCGACGAGCCCGGAAGCCTCCCGGAGCTCATCGTATGCGACGAGCCCCCGATCCTCGCGTGGGCCAAACGTCGGGGTTTCAGACGCCGGAAGAGGCACATCGGATGAGGGTTCCGGCTCGACGTTGTGGCTGCTCGAACACGAAAAAACCATCAGCCAGGCAACGGAAATCAAAAGACGAACAGACATGGGAGAACGGCTTATCGAGGAAAAACCGAATACATTGAACGTGGAAATCCCTCAAACCCTTCATGCCCCGCTTTGTTTGCGCGGCGCCGGGTGAAGTCCATCGCGCATGGGGGATCGCCGGGAAACGCCCCTGAACATGCCGAAAATGATGAAAACCCGTTTTCGAACGGGAGCGGGAGCCAGGATTGCCTCGATGAACAGGCGTTCCCCAAGTGTGCTTAAATAACCGTGTCGAGGGTGGAGCCGGGATCGGAAAAGCATCCTCGTGCGCTTCTTTCGGGGGATGGGAATAAGGGTCTGGTTATGAGTAAAAGGAGAGAAGGCGGCGCTTTCGGGAGTCCGGCTGCGCCCCGCTGCGTTTATACCTGAACTTGTAGAACCCGCCCAACGGGAAGGCCGATGCGCGACGCCCTTTTCAGTCACGAGCAGGCGCGTGCCTTTTATGACCGCTTTGGCGCACGGCAGGACTGGCAGCGCTTTTACGAAGACGATGCCGTCGAGGAGATGCTCCGTCACATGGCGCTTCATGAGGCGCGCAGCGTATGCGAGTTCGGCTGTGGGACGGGCCGGCTTGCGGAAACGCTGATGCGGGAACGCCTCCCGGAGCGCGCGCGCTATCTTGGTGTAGACGTCAGCGCCACCATGGTCGCGCTGGCGCGGAGACGGCTGGCGCCCTTCGGGGATCGCGCCGAGGTGCGACTGACCGACGGCGCGCCCCGCCTGGATCTCCCCGACGCCGGCGTGGACCGTTTCCTCTCGACCTACGTGCTGGATCTGCTGGGCGCGGAGGACATCCGGACGCTCCTTTCCGAGGCGCATCGTGTGCTCGAACCGGGCGGGCGGCTCGGCCTCGTGAGCCTCACACGCGGAACCACCCTCGCGTCGAAGCTTGTCATGAAAGGGTGGACGTTGCTGCACCGCCTGAGTCCGGCGCTGGTGGGCGGCTGTCGTCCCATCACGCTCGAAACGTACGTCGGCGGAGTATGGGACGTGCGGCATCGTGCGACGGTCGTGCGCTTTGGGGCGCCCTCCGAAGTGCTCGTCGCGGTAAGACGCTGAAACGGGACACCTCCCACGAGGCGCTTCAGCCGTCATTGGGGACGGCGACCCGGGAGGTACGGAATCCGGCTCATCGGGGCGCCCCGTCATCTTTTCCGAACAAATCTTTCCTCGACGGGAACCTCGCTCGCAATGGCTGGTTCGCTGACTCTCTTAACATCCTTTATACACCTCACTGTCTCGCCTTCATTCCCCCTTTCGATCGGTCTCTTTGGGACGACTCCGTCTCTTCGGGATGCTCCAGGTTGGTTATGTCAGGCGTGCTCAGTGAAGACACCCAAGGTACTATGGCACACGGTAAAGTAAAATGGTTCAATGCTGAGAAAGGCTTCGGCTTCATTGAACCCTCCGACGGAAGCAAAGACGTTTTCGTCCACCGCAACAACGTTGAAGGTCTCGGCTGGGACGACGGCCTCCGTGATGGAGAAGAAGTTGAGTATGATGTGGAGCGTACCCCGAAGGGATTAAGCGCAACCAATGTTCAGCGCGTGGACTAATCGTTCACACGTTGCATAGCAGTACGGCGAAAAGCCCGGTCATCTGGCCGGGCTTTTCGCGTTTGAGGCGGGAGGTGCGTACCGGGAACGGCTAGGCGTCCGCGTTCCCGGAGGTCACGGCGCCGTGTGCAATGGCGCGGATCTCTTCGCGGTTCCACCGCATGACGATGGGCAGCCGTCGTCCGAGACCGAACGCCTTCGAACTGACGCGAAGGCCGGGCGGCGCCTGCCGCCGCTTGTACTCGTTCCGATCCACCATGCGAAGGATGCGGAGCACGAACTCCGGCGCGTGCCCGGTGGCGTCCACGATGGCGTCGAGGTCGAGGCGCTCTTCGATGTAGAGGCGGAGGATCTCGTCGAGGATGGGATAGGGCGGGAGCGCGTCGGTGTCGAGCTGGCCGGGGCGAAGCTCCGCCGAGGGCGGCTTCATGATCGTGCTTATGGGGATGACCGCCCGCCCGGCGCGCTCGTTGATGTGCAGCGCGAGCTCGTACACCTGCGTCTTGTACACGTCGGAGAGGACCGCCAGCCCGCCGCTCATGTCCCCGTAAAGCGTGGCGTATCCGACGGACATCTCGCTCTTGTTGCCCGTCGAAAGGACGAGATAGTTGAATTTGTTCGAAAGCGCCATGAGCGTCACGCCCCGCACGCGCGCCTGAATGTTCTCTTCCGCCGTACCCGGCTCGGTTCCCCGGAACTGGTCCTCGAGCATCTTCTGAAACGCCTCGACGGCGGGCGTGATGGGGATGACGGGGCACGGGATGCCGAGGTTTTCGGCGAGCGCGAGCGAGTCCTCCACGGAGCCGGGCGAGGAATAGGGTGAGGGCATCGTCACGCTGCGGACGCGCTCCGGGCCGAGGGCGTCTACGGCAAGGGCGCACGTCACCGCCGAGTCGATGCCGCCGGAGAGGCTGACGATGACCTTGTCGAAAGCGCCCGTCTTGTGGAAATAGTCCCAGATGCCGAGCGTGAGCGCGTCGTGGAGGTCGGCTGCATCTTCGTGCCGGAGCGGGCAAGGGCCGGTCTCGACCTCGGTGTCCCAGAGGAGGAGGGCCTCCTCGAACGACGGCGCGCAAAGCAGCCGCGTGCCGTCGGCGGCGTGGACGCGGCTGTCGCCGTCGAAGATCACTTCCGTGTTGGCGCCCACCTGATTGACGAGGACGAAAGGCGCCCCGTGCTCCCGGCATATTTCCTCGACGATGCCGTTCCGAAGCGCGTGCTTGCCCAGTGAGAACGGCGAAGCGCTGATGTTCACGAAGAGGTCGATGCCCATCGCCGCGAGTTCATCGATGGGGTTTTCCTCGTAGAGGTGATAGTCGGCATACTCCTCGTTATTCCACATGTCCTCGCAGATGTGGAGGCCGAGACGCCGGCCGCGCCAGACGACCACGTGTCGCTCTCTGGCCGGCTCGAAGTACCGGTACTCGTCGAAGACATCGTAGGTCGGGAGCAGGGTCTTTCGGACGGAGTCGACGAGGTCGCCGTTCTCGAAGAGGAGCGCCGTGTTGTAGAGCCGCTTGCCGACGCGGTCGGGGTTGGGCACGGGCGCGCCCACGATGACGCCCGTATCGTCGGGGACCTCGCGCGCGATCCCATCGAGTGTGCGCTGCACGGCTTCGATGAAGGAGGGGTTCTCGAGGAGGTCGAGCGGGGGGTAGCCCGTCACGCAGAGCTCGGGAAAGATGACGAGGTCGGCCCCCTGCGCACGAGCGCGGCGGGTGGTCTCCACAATGCGCCGGGCGTTGCCCCGCAGGTCGCCGACGGTCGGGTTGATCTGGGCAAGCGCGATTTTCATGCGAAAGGATCTCCGGGTGGGCGTCGAGGCACGGAGCGGTTCCGGCTTCGACAGGGACGAGAGCACGAGCGTGCTCACACGAACGAAGGGGCGGCAGACTACGTTCCGTTCCCTTTTTCCGGAAAATATTCCTCTCCGGGAGGAGCTGTGGAGACGCCGTCCTCCGCTCTTTCGTGTTTCCCGGCGGCGGCGCGCGCGCCGGAAGCCCGTTTCCGGCGCGCGCGCATGGGAGATAATCCCATTTTTCCGAAAAAGTGAGCGAACGGGGGAGAACGGCGTCAGATTTGACTATATATTCGCCGCCTTCGCCCATTGCAATCTTTTCCTGATGACATCGTTCACCCGTTTCTCCGTCCGGCGAACGCCGGCATGGTTGGAACTCATTCTGCTTCTGACGTCGTTCGCGCTCGCTTTTGCGGGGGAGAGCCGGGCGCAGGGACTCGATCCCGACCGGGACATCTCCCGGTATGCGCATGACGTGTGGACCACGGACGAGGGGCTGCCGCAGAACTCCGTCAATGCCCTGGTGCAGACACGAGACGGCTACCTCTGGATGGGGACGTATGAGGGACTCGCGCGTTTCGACGGCAATCGCTTCACCGTTTTCGACCGGAAGAACACGCCCGCTTTCCGCGACAACGTGGTGTATGCGCTTCTGGAAGACCATGAAGGAACGCTCTGGATCGGCACGCAAACGGGAGGGCTCATCGCCTATCGGGACGGCCTCTTTCGGAATTATACGGCGGAAGATGGGCTCGGCGGAAACTTCATCACGGCCCTCGCCGAAGGGGCAGACGGGGCATTGTGGGTCGGCGTGCAGGGGAAGGGCGTCGTGCGCTTTCAGGATGGCGTGTTCACGCCGTTCACCGCCGCCGACGGGCTGCCGGGCGACGCCGTGGTGGCGCTTTACGTGGACCGGAGCGGCGCCCTCTGGATCGGCACGAACGGTTCGGGCGCAGGGCGGTATGCGGACGGCGTCTTCACCACGTACACGACCGCCGACGGTCTGCCGAGCAACGTCGTGTGGGCCATCCGAGAAGACCACGAGGGACGGCTGTGGATGGGCACGCGCGGCGGCGGACTGGCGCGCTTCGAGGACGGCGTCTTCACCACGTACACGACCGCCGACGGCCTCTCCTACGATCACATCAACACGATCTATGAAGACAGCCGGGGAACGCTCTGGATCGGCACGGACGGCGGCGGGCTGACGCGCCTGCGGGAGGGACGCTTCGACACGCACACGACCCGGGACGGGCTCTCCGGCGACGTCGTCTGGTCGATCCTCGAGGACCGGGAGGGCAACCTGTGGGTCGGCACGCTCGGCGGCGGCCTCAATCGGTACAAAAACAGCCGGTTCTCCGTCTGGGGCGCTCCGGAGGGCCTCGGCGACGATCGCGTCCGTCCGATCCTCGAAGCAAGCGACGGCAGCATGTGGATCGGCACGATGAACGGCGGGCTGGCGCGCCTGAAGGACGGCGAACTGCGCGTGTATACGGAGGCGGACGGGCTGGCGGGCAACTCGATCTGGGCGCTGTGCGAAGACCGGACGGGCGCGCTCTGGATCGGTATGAGGCGCACGGGGCTGGCGCGCTTCAAAGACGGCGTCTTCACCAACTATACGACGGCCGACGGCCTCGGCAACGATTTCGTCCGGGCCCTCTATGCGACCCGCGACGGCGTTCTATGGATCGGTTCGAACGGAGGCGGCCTGCAGCGTTTCGAGGACGGCGTCTTCACCACGTATACCACCGCCGACGGCCTGCCGAGCAATACCCCGTGGACGTTTCACGAAGACCGGGAGGGCAACTTCTGGATCGGCACCCGCGGCGGCGGCCTGACGCGCTTCGAGGACGGCGTCTTCACCACGTACACGACCGCCGACGGTCTGGCCGACGACTTCGTCACCACCATCTTCGAAGACACGGACGGCGTGTTATGGCTCGGAAGCTACGGAAAGGGGCTCACCCGCTTCTCGGATGAAGGGTTCGCGGTCATCACCGAAGCGGATGGGCTCTTTGACGATGTGGTGCACGGCATCCTCGAAGACGACGAGGGCCGTCTGTGGATCAGCAGCAACCGGGGGCTGTATTTCGTCTCCAAAGCGGACCTCAATGCTTTCGCTCGGGGCGAGCGGGATGCGGTGCGCGCCGTCGCCTTCGGCAAGGAAGACGGGCTGCGAAGCGTGGAGGGCAATGCCGCACAGCCCGCCGCCTGGAAAAGCCGGGACGGCAAACTCTGGTTCGCGACGATGTCGGGGGCGGTGGAGGTGCAGCGAGAAGACGTGCGGTACAGCTCCGAAGGACTGCCGGTAGTCATCGAGCGGGTGATCGTGGGGGATACCGAGATGGATGTGCACGCGGGCAAAATCGTCGTGCCGCCGGGAGAGGACAAGCTCGAGATCCATTACACCGTGCTCAGCTTCAGGTCGCCGGAGAAGATGCGCTTCCGGTACCGACTCGACGGCTACGATGCGGGTTGGACCGCGGCCGGCACGCGCCGGGCGGCCTATTATACCAGCCTCTCGCCCGGCCCTTACCGGTTTCGCGTGATCGCCGGGGACGCGGCGGGCAGGTGGAGCACGGATGGTGCGGCGCTGAGCTTTTATCTGGAGCCGTATTTTTATCAGGAGCCGTGGTTTTTCGTGATCATCGGGCTGTTGCTTTTCGTCGGGCTCGGGGGAGCGCTCCGGCTCCGCATTCGTCAGTATGAGCGGCGGTCGGTGGAGCTCGAGCAGGCCGTGCGGGCGCGAACGCTCGAACTCCGGCGGAACGCTGCCGAACTCGAAGCTACCGTGCGCGACCTCGCGCGGGAAAAAGAGAAAGCGGAAGCGGCGACGCATGCCAAAAGCGCCTTCCTCGCCAATATGAGTCACGAGATCCGCACGCCTATGAACGGCGTCATCGGTATGACGAGTCTCCTGCTCGATATGGAATTGAACGACGAGCAGGCGGAATGCGTCGAGACGATCCGCGCCAGCGGTGAGAGCCTCCTCACGCTCATCAATGAAATCCTTGACTTCTCGAAGATCGAAGCCGGTCAGGTCAAGCTCGAGTCGTTCCCCTTCGATCTGGTCGCGTGCCTGGAGTCGGCCATGGACGTGGTGGCGGTGCGGGCTTGCAAAAAAGAACTCGACCTGGCCCTCCGCATCGCTCCGGACGTGCCCCGGCGTATCCAGGGAGATGCGACCCGACTGCGGCAGATCGCGGTCAATCTGCTTTCGAACGCGATCAAGTTCACGGACGAGGGCGAGGTGGAGATGACGGTGGATCTCGCTTCGGCAGGGGAGGGGTCGCTCTTGCACGTGGCCGTGCGCGACACCGGGATCGGCATCGCGGAGGATCGGCGGGATCGTCTCTTTAAAGCCTTCTCGCAGCTCGACAACTCCACGACGCGCAAGTACGGCGGCACCGGGCTGGGGCTGGCAATCTCGAAGCGCCTGTGTGAAAAAATGGGCGGGGAGATCTGGGTGGAAAGCGAGGAGGGCAAAGGCTCGACGTTCCATTTCAGCTTCCGCGCCGAGCCCGTCGAAGCCGGGGACGAAGCGGAGGAGACGCGCCCGCTCGCCGGTCGCCGCGTGCTCCTCGTCGACGACAACGAAGCGGCGCGCACGGCGCTCGTGGAGATGACCGGAGCGTGGGGCGTGGAAACGCTGGCCGTCGGTGCGGGGAAGGAGGCGCTCCGGCTCATCAGCGAAGCGCCGGTCTTCGACGCCATCGTGCTCGACATGAGGTTGAAAGACCTCGACAGCCTTTCGGTCATCGAGGTGCTCCGTCTCCATCCCAAAGGCCGCCGGACGCCGCTCATCCTGCTCAACGACCTCTGCCGCCGCATCGACACGAAGGCAGTGCCGGGCACGTATCCCGTGTCGAGGCCGGTTCGTCGCGCCGACTTCTACGACGCCCTCGTCGCCGCTTTTGACGCCTCTGAGCCTATCTCGCGCCGTCCCTCGCGGCGCACCGCGTTTGATCCGGAGATGGGACGACGCATGCCCCGGCGGATCCTCGTGGCCGAGGACAACCTGGTCAATCAGCGCGTGATACTCCGCCTGCTCGAACGCCTCGGCTACCGCGCCGATGTGGCCGTGAACGGTGAGGAGGTGCTTCGGGCGCTCGAGAAGGTGCCGTACGATGTGGTGCTGATGGATGTGCAGATGCCCGTGATGAACGGCCTCGAAGCCACGCGGCGCATCCGGGCGAGTCGCGGGCCGGAGGGAGGTCCGCACATCATCGCGCTCACGGCCAACGCCATGGAGTCGGATCGACGGCAATGCATCGAAGCGGGCATGGACGATTACGTGAGCAAGCCGCTTCAGCTTCAGATGCTCGTGGCTGCGCTCGAACGGTGCCGCTTGCCCCCGCGGACGCCCCTGGATGAGCATGCCGGGTGAGCGGCGCCAACCGTCATCGCCAACCGGATGCGGGTGCTCGACGCGCTACCCCGGGCGGGCGTCGAGCACCCCATGGGCACGGCCTCCCCGCAACGCTACCGTGCGCCCGGCTTCCGGCTTCACCGCGAGCCCGAACGCATGATGGTCGCGGGCATGACGCCCCGTATGAGGTGCTCCGATCCGCGCGTGCGATCCCCCTCGCCCCGGCGAATCGTGCGCCGGATGAGGGGATCGTCTCCGCTCAGGCTTCGACGGACGGGGCTTGATAACTCGCCGCAGCCAATTCGAGCGAATCGTAGCTCTCAAAGACGGGTCCGAGCAGCCGCGTCATCAGAAAGAGGTTGCGGATGCGCTTCTTCATGTTGGCCAGGCGAATGTCGCCGCCGACGCGCCGCATGGAGGTGAGGCCGGCGATGAGCAAGCCGATGGCCGTCGAGTCCATCAACTCGGCTTCGGCGAGGTCGAGGACCAGATGCGTTTTTCCCTGCGTCTTGCAGTCATCGAGAATGCTCTTGAAACGGTCGCCTTCGAGGCTGCCGAGGAATTTCCCCGAGATGCCGATGACCGTGGCGTGATAGGTGTCTTTGACGTTGAAGCTCATGGCTGTTTCGAGTAGGTGGACGGACTGGAGTTTGAGCCGGCGGGATTTCTCCGACCTTCTTCAGGGAGACATACGTCTTTTCGTGAGAGAAGGGGTCATGCGCCGCTTCGGCCCTCATCCCGGCAGCGTGACGACGAACGCCGCGCCCCGGCCCGTCGCGCGCTCGAGCGTGAGCGTCCCGTTGTGCCCCTGCGTCACGATGTCGTACGAGAGGCTCAGCCCCAGACCCGTCCCCGAGCCCGCCGGCTTCGTCGTGAAAAACGGCTCGAAGATGCGGTCCCGCACCTCCTCGGGGATGCCCGGCCCGTTGTCGGCCACACGGATCGCCACGGTCTGGCCCGTGCGCCGCGTCGAGACCGTCACCCGGGGCTGGCGCTGTCCGTTCCGGGAGGCGGCGTGCTCGTAGAGGGCGTCGAAAGCGTTGCCGAGCAGGTTCAGCAGCACGCGCCCGATTTCCTGCGGCATGAGCCTGGCGGAGCCGGCCTCCTCGTCGAAGTCGCGGACGATCTCGGCGTTGAAATCGGGCACGCGGGCGCGTTGTCCGTGATAGGCGAGGCCGAGGTATTCGTCGACGAAAGCGTTGAGGGCCACCGTCTCATGCGTGCCGCCGCTGCCGCGGGCGTGCTGCATCATCGCGCGCACGATGCCGTCGACGCGCTTGCCGTGCTGGGCGATCTTCGCGGCGTTTTTTTGCAGGTCGTCGAGCAGTGCGCAGGCCTCGGCGGTGTCGCCCGCTTCGAGGACTTCGACGGCTTCCTCGGCGAGTTCTTCGTTGATCTCGGCAAAGTTGTTGATGAAGTTGAGCGGGTTTTTGATCTCGTGTGCGATGCCGGCCGTGAGTTCGCCGAGCGAGGCCATCTTCTCGGCCTGAATGAGCTGTGCCTGGGTCGTCTGCAAGTCTTTGAAAGACCGCTCGAGCTGGGCCGTGCGTTCGGCGACGAGCGCTTCCATCTCCCCGTTATACCGTTTCAGAGAACCCGTCATCCGGTTGAAATGCTGGGTCAGCCGACCGATCTCGTCGTGCACGCCGACGGGCACGTTGCCCGAGAGGTCGCCCGCGTTGACGCGTTGCACCCCGTCGATCAAGCGTTCCAGGGGTTTGACGAGGCTGCTTCGGAAGATGAAGGGGAAAATGCCCAGCACGAGGAACGTGGCTCCCAGCACCAGCCCGATCAACGGCAGTACGGCCCGATGCGCTCGTCGCCGGAAATCCCACTCGAAGTTTTCGATACGGGCCGAGCCGACCGGGATGCGGTAGGGAAGGCCCCGCGCCAGTGACGCCGAGGTGAAAGGGGGCGAGCCCGGCATGAGCCCCCGCATCCCATCGACGGGCGCGACATCCACCCGGTCGTAGACCATGTCGATGATGCCGCTTCGGTGCAGAACCATCTGCACGGTGTGGAGATCTTTCGTGATGCGTTGCGGCACCTCGTGCCACGTAAGCACCACGCGATCCGGCGCTTGCCGGAAAAAGACCCCGCCGCCCGCCGAGGGGTCCAGGTTGACGTAGAGGGGGGCGAGCTTGGCGAGGTCGTTGAAGAAGTACTCGGTGCGATATCGGGGGCTCGCCTTCCGGTAAATGGGTTCTTCGAAGGTGGCGATCCCGTTCGCGCTGACGAAGAGCCGGTCATAACGTTTGCCGAAAAAGGGGAACGAAAAGCCGAAGGACATCGGTTCGGCGGTGTCGTCGCCCAGTTGAAGGTCTTCGCCGAGATCGCTCTCGTAGTGATAGGGAAGAGCCGTCGCTACGTAGCCTCCCGCGGCCGATGGGATGAAGCGAAGCGCCTGACGGGGCGGGAGATCGGTGGCAAAGTCTTCGACCGAGAAGCCGTTGAGCACATTCACCACGGACGTCAAAAGCGCCAGCACCGTGACGAGGGAGAGGCCGATGAGCTTGACCTGGAAACTGGTAGGCTCGGGAGCATAATTGAGGTAGACTACGACGATGCCGAAGAAAAAGCCGAACCCCGCCGCAACGAAAAGCAAGGACCCGCCCATGCCCGCCAGACCAAGGGCCGCCGATGCCAGGAGCGACATGTTGATCAGGGCGAAGGCCCGGAATGCCCGCCGCGTTTGAGCGGTCTGCTCGGACGGCGGCTGCCGTGCGCTGTGTCGCCACTTACGCAGGAGCACGCCCGTCGTCCACAGGAAAAAGCCGAGGTAAAGCAGCAAGGAAAAGGTCAGCGCCGAGGCCCAGAGACCGGTCGCGGCGAGGCTTGCGAGCAGAAGCGCGGCCGTAACCGCAAGCACACGCGTCGCTTCGCGGGGGAAGGGGTTGACCAGAAAACGATAGGCAAACTGGAGATAGGACCAGTAGAACAACCCCGCGCCGATCATGAAGAGCTGGCCTGAATCGAGCCACTGCGAATCGGGGAAGATGAAGAGTGATGCCGCAAGGAAGCCGTACAGGGTGCAGAGCGCAAGGCCGCTGAAGGCGACCGCCAGCCACCACGTCGCGTCGCTTTTGGCCCGCACGCTGAGCAGGTAGGCGAAAACCGTGAGGCTGAGAAGGCACAGGGTCAGAAAGGGGACCGAGGCGGGGGCGAACAGGAAGTCGATCATTGCATGCCGCACGGTTTGGGGAGGCGTTCCTCCGGTGGAAGGTGCGCCGGGGTCGTCCGGGGAGGCTCTTTCGAGTCATCCGCGACGTGTGGGCATCGCCGGTCGGTTGCGCCTCGCGATAGGATTGCGGCTCGACGGGTGCTCCGTTGCATCCGGTTGTACGTCGGTGCGATGTTTAAGATTAGGCCTCCGGATAGAGAAACGTCATTGCTGGAGAAAAGGGGTCAGGTTTCCTTCTTCTCTCATCCCGGCACCGTCACCACGAACGCCGCGCCCTTGCCCGGCGCGCTCTCCACCGTGAGCGTCCCGCCGTGGCCCTGCGTCACGATGTCGTGCGAGAGGCTCAGCCCCAGGCCCGTCCCGCTGCCCGTCGGCTTCGTCGTGAAAAACGGCTCGAAGATCCGGGCCTTCACCTCCTCGGGGATGCCCGGCCCGTTGTCGGCCACGCGAATCTCCACGGCCTCGCCCACCCGCCGCGTCGCGACGGTCACCT
>NZ_JBWOPL010000073.1:0-20954 GCF_056451265.1 Rhodocaloribacter sp.
GATTCCCCCTTGACAAGGGGGAGGGTTATGGAGTGTATTGGAGGCGTCGGAAGGCGGTTCATGCAGGCATGGGAGACCTCCCCTTATGAAGGGGAGGTGGCCCCGCAGGGGTCGGAGGGGTAGGGTCGTTTGTGGTCGTCGTGCATGGGTTGTTGGATGTGACACGGCAAATTAACGTGGAAGAAAAACGCACCTCCGGGTGCATTCATCCGTATTGGCGCCAAAAGCACTCGCGGAGAAGATATATGAAACTGTACGATAGGAAGGAGATTGGCGCAATCCTTAAAAAAGCCGCCGAAAACTCTTCATCGGATGACGCTGATGCCGTCATGGGGTTGTCCATTGATGAATTGCGTCAACTCGCATCGGATGTGGGAATTGATCCAGAACAAATTGCACGGGCTGTCGCTGAAATTGAAGGGGACTCCAGAAGGCGCGAACGTAAATTCTGGGGAGGGCCATTCTCGTTCCATAGTCAGGTTTTGGTGGAGGGCGAAATAGGGGCTGGTCAGTGGGAGGAGATGCTCATTGCCATCCGCGATTTCTTCCAGTCCAAAGGAGAGGTCACTACCCGGGAATCCGTTTATGAGTGGAGCTCTCCGTGGGGCACAACGAATACTGCTCAGGTAACCGCCCTCAAAGACAGCGGGAAAACGAAGATCAATGTCAGGTGGAACGGGCCCTTGACCGCCGTTCCGTTTTACATCCCCGTGCCGTTAGTTGCCATCGCGTCAGTTTTCTTTGCGTCTGAATTCCTGGAGTTATCGGCCGTTCCCGGAGTGGCGTTTACGCTGATGGCCACGGGGCTTGCGTTTTTGGTCGGGCGATGGGCGCTTCGCAAACACCTCGATAAAGGATTGGAAAAACTCCAACGGATGGTAACTGAACTGGACCTCATCGCCGGTAGAAAAAAGCCGCAGGCTGAAGTGGTTTTGAAGGAGACGGATGCGGGCCGGGCGCAGGCCGAAAAGAAGGATCCTCTTTTGCAAATACATGAAAGGGAGAATCACACCGAACCGGAGGTCGGGACGACCCGTCGCAACCATTCTAGAACGTGAGCGAAGCGCGCGCGTCACGTCTTTCGGCGCCCCATGACCTGACCCGTCGTAACGCAATGTAGATGCGTTTTCCCCGCACACGATGGAGACGAGCCGTGTCATCCCCCGGCGATTCTCAGATACAATGCGAGGGGTCCTTCGACCGTCACCTTTCCCGGTCTGTGTGCGGCTTATAAGACGGATCCGTCCGTGAAGAAAGCCTGTGTGTATCGATGCGCCGCGTCCGTTCCTCTTTTGCCCTTCTCCTCGTCGCCGTCCTCTTCGGCGCAACGGCGTGCTTCGCGCAACCTTCGTCGCTTCGAAAAGGCGCGCTCCGGCTGACGGACTGGCCGCGCGCGCTCCTCGACGCAGGCCGAACGCTCGAACCCTTCGCCGACCTCGATGTGCTCCCTTTCCTCGACACGCTCATGCTCGAATACGCGTACGGTGTGACCGATGATCGCCCCGTGATGACCTTCGCGCTCGCGTGGACGCCTGGCGACGAGGGCATCCTCAACGGCGTGCGCGTGCCGTACGACGCCCTGCCCGACGATGTCCGCCTCGCCGCCCTCGACGTCCGCGCCGACGTTTTCGTGGGGGGCAAACGGGTGACGGAACTCATCATCTCGGTGGACGGCATGGCGCTCGGCCCCGCGCCGTACGTCTACCCGTTCGAGGGCGCCGATCTCGCGTGGGAGACCCTCTTCGCCGACGGCGACGCCGAGACCGCCCGCCGGCACTTCCGCGAAGGTTTCGAACTGCGGAACATGGAGGTTCTCCGCATCGCCTTCGCCGCCTCCGACGCAGACGAGCGGGACGTGACGGTGACGCCCCGCCCCCGTCCCCCCGCGCGCACGACGATCTACGTCCCGGACCGGACGATATGGGTGATCGTCAAAGGCCGCCGCCCCACGTCGCCGCGCGTGGCCACCGGCCCGCATCGCCCGCGCCGCGGCGACGTGGGGCGAGACCTCGACGGCTCCTCGGAGCGCACCCGCGACAAACCCCGCGACGACGACCGGGGCAATGCCTCCGGCGCGGACGACGAGCACACGGGCGACGAGAACGCCGCCAAACGCGACGGCAAACGCGGCGGCCTCTTCGACGGCCTCGGAAAGAAGAAGAAAGACGATGACAATGAAGACGAACAACTGCTTCCGGCAGCGCTCGCGGGCGCGGCGGCCGTCGGGCTGATCGCCGTGGCGGGCGGGACGGTCGGGCTCTTCGGCCACGAGCGCGCCCCCATCGGGCTGGCCTCCGGCTTCGCGCGGGCGCGGTGGGGCATGCTCCTTCAGGTCGCCGTCAACGAGGCGGTCCTCGGCGCGGGGAACGAACCGGAGCGGCTCGTGGGGCAGCTCTTCGGCTTCTTTGACCTGTTCCGCGCACCCATACAGCCCGCCGTTGGCCTCGGCGTGTGGGCCGAAGAGCACGGCGACGCCGTCGACCTGTCGCCGAGCGTCTCCCTCGGCGCGGTGGCCCGGGCCGGACCCGTGCTCCTTCAGGGGGGATACGACTTCGCCGGAGGCGGCGCACAGTTCGGCCTCGCCGTCACGTTCCGCCGCCCGTGAGATGCGTCAGATCAGCCCGGCGCGCTCGGCGGCTTTGCGGAGGAGGACTTCCTGTTCGGCGGAGAGGTTTTTCGGAATGGTCACTTCGATCTCGACGTACAGATCGCCGGTCCCCTTGTCCGTGACCACGCCCTGCCCGCGCAGGCGAAGCTTGTCGCCGGGTTGTGTGCCCTTGGGGATGGTCAGCTTGATGCGTTTGCCGTAGGCATTCGTGATGTGGCGCGTTGTGCCGAGCATGGCTTCGAAGGCGTTGACCGCCACCTTCGTGTACAGGTCGTTGCCCTCGCGGCGGAAGCGGGGATGCGGCCTCACCTCGAACGTCACGTAGAAATCGCCGCGCTGCCCGCCGGGCCCGGCCCCGCCGCGCCCGCGCAGGCGCACCTTATATCCGTCCGAGACGCCCTTCGGATAGGCGATGCGCGCCTTCTTTCCGTCGGGGAGCGTCACCTCGACCTTTCCGCCTTCGAGCGCTTTTTTGAACGGCAATCGCACCGTCGTCCGGCGGTCGAGGTCTGCGGCGGTTCCAGGGGCCCCGGCGGTCTGCGGCTCGCCGCCGGTGAAGACGCCCTTGAACAGATCGCCGAGGTCGCCGAAGAGATCGCCGAAGCCGAAGCCTCCGCCGCCACTGCCGCCGCCCTTCGTGTCCACGTGGACGTACGTGCCGTCAGGGGCACGGTAATACCGCCCGCCGTTCTGCGTGGTGTACGTATCGCCGAAGATGCTTCCGAAAGCCGGATTCTTCCGCATCCGGTCATAGTTCTTGCGTTTGCCGGGGTCGGAGAGCACCTCGTACGCCTCCTGAACCTCCTTGAAGCGTTCCTCGGCTCTGGCGTCGCCCGGATTGCGGTCCGGGTGGTATTTCCGCGCCAGCTTGCGATAGGCTTTCTTGATCTCGTCCGCGCTTGCGTGCTCCGAGATTCCGAGGATTTTATAGTAGTCTTTGTGGTCCGGCATCGCCCGTCCTTCTCCAATTGTCGTCGCGGGGGCTTAACTTCGGGACGCCCGCCGCGACGGCGGCGTCCGCTTCCGTATTCCGTCGCATCCGGTGAAAAGTTACTCTTTCTCGAAATCTCCGGCTTCCCCAACATGACACACCGGCGCATACAAAAGGTTCTCATCGCTAACCGGGGCGAAATCGCCGTCCGCATCATCCGCACGTGCCGGGAGCACGGCATCGCGACGGTGGCGGTCTTTTCCGACGCCGACCGGACCGCGCCGCACGTCCGCCTTGCCGACGAGGCGTATCGGATCGGTCCCGCGCCGTCGGCGCTCTCGTACCTCGTGCCCGAAAAGATCCTCGAAGCGGCCCGAAAGAGCGGGGCGGACGCGATCCATCCGGGGTATGGCTTTCTCTCGGAGAATGCCGATTTCGCCGAGGCATGCGAGGCGGCGGGCATCGTGTTCATCGGGCCTCCGGCGGCGGCGATCCGCGCCATGGGGGACAAGACGGCGGCGCGGCGGCTCATGGAGGCGGCGGGCGTCCCGATGGCCCCCGGCACGACGGACGCCGTGGAGGACCTCGAAGCGGCGGCGCGTCTCGCCGGGGAAATCGGCTATCCGGTGCTCGTCAAGGCGGCGGCGGGCGGCGGCGGCAAGGGCATGCGCATCGTGGAGACGCCGGAGGACTTTGCGCGCACGATGGAGGCGGCGCAGCGCGAGGCGCAGGCGGCCTTCGGCGACGGACGCGTGTTCCTCGAAAAGTACATCCTCCGCCCGCGCCACATCGAATTCCAGATCCTGGCCGACGCGCACGGGAACGTGGTGCACCTCTTCGAACGCGAGTGTTCGATCCAGCGGCGGCATCAGAAGGTCATCGAGGAAGCCCCCTCTTCGGTGCTCACGCCGGAGGTCCGGGCGCGTATGGGGCAGGCGGCGGTGAAAGCGGCCCGCTCGTGCGGCTACGTGAACGCGGGCACGGTCGAGTTCCTCGTGGACGAGGCCCTCAACTTCTATTTCATGGAGATGAACACGCGCCTGCAAGTGGAGCATCCCGTCACGGAGGCGGTCACCGGGCTCGACCTCGTGGCCGAGCAGATCCGCATCGCCGAGGGCGCGCCGCTCGGCTATACGCAGGCGGCGCTCAGCCTGCACGGGCACGCCGTCGAGTGCCGCGTCTATGCCGAGGACCCTGCGAACAACTTCCTCCCCGCGCCGGGGCGGCTGCTCCGCCACGCCCCGCCCGACGGCTTCGGCGTGCGCGTGGATGCGGGCGTGGAGCAGGGCGGCGAGGTGCAGATCCACTACGACCCCATGATCGCGAAGCTGACCACGTGGGGCCGCACGCGCGCGGAGGCCGTCCGCCGCATGGCGCGCGCCCTCGACGAGTACGACGTCGCCGGCGTGCCCACCACGATCCCCTTCTGCCGCTTCGTCATGGCGCACGAGGCGTTCCGGCGCGGCGACCTCTCGACCCACTTCGTCGCCGACCACTTCGACCCCGCCGCGCTCACCCCGGACGACCCCGCGCTCGACCGCGCCGCCGCCGTGGCCGCCGTGCTCTACCGCGCCGCCGAGGCTCCCACCGCCGCCGAGGTCCGCGACGCCCCCGCCCCGCCGCCGAGCCGGTGGCAAATGCGGCGGCATCTTTCTTGATACTTTCGGATTTTTGCAGCGTTGCATGCACGGCTATCAAATAATTCTATGCAGATCTTCGATGTATGGCATACTGAATCAAGCTATCGTCGTCTGCGTTTCAGTTGATAATCTACGCCTGTTACATTACGGCGAAAACGAACCATCTCGATGCTTGCGTTGAAGTGCGTTGCGATTTGTTCGTTCGTCCAGCCTCTGCTTAATGCCCATAGAAGTCCATCTCGTGTGATTTGCAAGCAACCACCGAGCCATTCAGCTTCTTTTTCCTGATGCTTGTCGTAGTCACGGAGCAACAACCCATCTTGCAACGTGATTCCTGAAGGTGTGTGTCCTTCGAGTTCGTGCGCGATCTCATGCATGAGATCGCTCTGTTGGCGCCAAGAGGAGTGTGTGGGATTATAAATAATTATTGGAGGCGACGTATCTGCCAATGTAGCCGCCGACCACCCGTTGTCTGGACGTAATACCTCACGCAATACTTCAGGCATCATGCCTTTAATACTAGCCGGTGCCACAATGTATATACCGAGATGCTGAGCCAGCCTTCGGGCTGGGAGCGGAGCGTGTGCTGACAATTTCAGAACTTGGCGCAGTTCGACAGCCAGCCGCTCTGCCTTCGTCTTAAACCCACGTCGCATGTTGACCAACTAAAGGTTATTACGAGGCTTTTTCCCCTTCAAGTTCTCCCCGTTCGGCTGCTTCATACGCCAAGCGAACCATTGTGACGATAGCATCAATGGTTTTAGGATCTAGTGTCCGATCCGCACGCAGGTGTACAGCGATTTTCTCGGGCATGGCTGGCTCCGCAGTTTCATTCTGCTTTTTCTCGTCCGGTGTAGCAACCATAAAATAGTTCGGCGAGACACCGAGCCACCGGCAAATCCGCAGGAACGTGTCGAGGTCTGGCAAATTTCCTTGCTCGATACGCGAGAGGGTAGACGCGCTAACGTCACCGATCTCCTTCGCCACGACACGCAAACCCCGTTCACCGCGCCGTTCTTTGAGCAAAGCCGCCAGCTTGTCAGTATCGATCTCGTGTGCCATGACAGATCTTACTTCCGTGTGACAATGTTGCACATAAGATACGCCGTCGCATACAGGAAACAAAATAGTATCGTGTCACATATGAAACATCGTTGCATTGGCACGACGATTGCTGAGAGCACATCAAAACCTGATACAGGGCGAGCATATGACGCACAGATGTCAGGTTCAGATGCTAGCTTGTTCTTCTTCACGCGAAACTCAGAGAATCATCATGGCGAAGAATCGAAAGGTTACGGGTAAACGCGCGGCTTCGAATGCTTCGAAGACCATACGCAGCAGCTCTACTGGACAAAACTCGAAGTCGGCCGCAGGCAGTGCCCTCTCGCAGCGAAAAGCACCCAAGAAGCAAACGTCAAGCACAGCTGCACGTGCAGCTTCGAAGGCATTGCGTGACGGGAGGACAAGTAAGACGACAAAATCAGCGGCTGGCAGCGCGTTAAGTCAGACGCCTAAGCGGAAAAAGGGTAAATGAATGAGCGAAAATATTTTTAAAGTCCTCGCGCTTGACGGCGGTGGCATTCGTGGTGTCGCTACCGCGGCCTATTTAGCCGACTTAGAATCGAGATTAGACAGCCCTCTCTCCCACTATGTTGATCTCATCACCGGAACCTCTACGGGCGGTATCATAGCAGCAGCGCTCGCCCGTGAAGTCCCTGCATCCGAGATACGGAAGCTTTACGAAGAGCGGGGCGAAATGATTTTCTCTCGCCGCAGACCACGGCTCCCGAAGAAGATCGCCAGCATCTCCGATGCATTGTACCGCAGCGAGCCTCTCCACGATGAACTCCGAAGTGTACTGGGTGAAAACACAAAGCTCGGTGATGTCGATTGTCGAGTTTGTATTCCTGCCTTCAATATAAGTACGGGGCGCACGGTCGTCTTCAAGACGAGGCATCACGAGAAGTTTGAGCGTGACTTTACCCTCCCGCTGTGGAAGGTGGCTGCAGCAACGGCCGCTGCACCCATCTACTTTGCGCCTGTGCATATTCCCGACCGCGGCTACTTCGTCGACGGCGGCATCTGGGCAAATGCACCGATCATGGTCGGCATCGCAGAAGGAATCCTTCTCGGCTACGGATTACATGAAATTCGTGTCCTCTCGATCGGGACCGGTCGGGAGGCTTTTGGGCTTGACGGGTCCGAAAGTAAAACCTTTTTTCCGCACCGTCGATGGGGTTTATGGGGATGGGGACGTCACATCGTAGACTTGTTTATGCGACCGCAATCACAACAAGCGCTCAACCTTGCCGGTTATATACTTTCCGATAAATCACAAATCCTCCGTATCGACTTTGATTTGTCAATGGAATGTGATCTGGACGACATAGGAAAAACGAAGCAACTCATTTACCTCGCCAAGAATGAGGCGAAGAACACAGCACTCGAAGTACGACAGTGCTTCTTCGACCATAAATCCGATCCCTTTACACCCATTCCTTCATCAACAAAATGCGACTGAAAAAATCCTTCGAAAACTTTCTCCGAGACACCATTAACCTTGACCAGACGCGTCTAGACCGCATCCGAAGTGCGCACACCACCATCCGAGATAAGCTGACAGCGCTCGATGAGGTAAAAAAATATTATGTAACATCCTACCTCCAAGGGTCATACCCTCTTGGAACGGTCATTCGTCCATGTGACGAGAATGCCGAGTATGATGTCGATGTCGTGCTCGCGCTCAACCTAGAAGACCAAGACGGAAACCTCTTTGACGGCCCCAGTGTGCTCGACTGGCTCTACCTTATGATCGACGGCATCCCTCTATATAAAGGAAAGGTTGAGCGTCGCGAACGCTGTGTGCGAGTCCAGTATGAATCCGATAGTCAGCGCTTCCACCTCGACGTACTTCCGGCCCACCAGCCTGTGGTAAACGATGATCCGATTCTGATTCCCCCAGACTGGGCGGCTACGAATCCTCGCGCCTACATCAAGTGGCTGAATGATCGCCAGCAAAACCACTGCGCGCGTGTGCGCCATATTGTTCGGCTTCTGAAGTACTGGCGCAACCTCCAATCCGGCAGTGGCCTCTTCGGACTAAACTCGATGGTGCTCACAACGCTGGTCGGACACCACGCGCCGAAGGATGGCCGGTATAAATCACTGGACGAGGCGCTCGTCAAGACGATGGCCTCTATCAACGATTGGCTCCAAGATCTTCCCGCTTTCGAGCAGGTCGTGGTCGAAAACCCGTCCCTTGACGGCGAGAACCTCGCGCGCAATTGGAGTTGGGTGGAGGTTTCGTCGTTCCGAACCACGTTTGCCAACGCGACGGCCCTAGCCGAAGAAGCATACGCATGCAAAGATGAAAAGCTGACCATCGAAGTCTGGAACGACAAAAAGCTCTTCGATGGATGCTTCCCAAAAACGCTCCAGGGACTAGATGAGGAAGCGAAAGCCGTAGCAAAAGCAATGCAGAACGGTGGATTGTATACTGGAGCTTCGGGACTGATCAGTATGAATCTGGAGCGCGGAAGTGTCCGGATGCGAGACAACCGGGGTTATTTCGGTCGTTCGGAGGATTGACGTTGATGTTACGCTGGCTGCGTCCAAAGCGTCTGAACCCTGCCGTACAGGTGCTCATCATGCGGCGGCTGTTTCCCGGCTTCCGGTGCCGAGGCCGCTGCGGCCGGTATGTCTTCTCGGGAACGCTGCAGCCGAAGCCGGACTCTGATATCTACAAAGTCTCCATTCATTATCGCTTCGGGTTTGTACCCAAGGTCTTTGTCCGTACACCGCGCCTAGACAAAAACGCTCCTCATACGTACTCGGACGGGTCATTGTGCCTTTTCCACCCTCGCCTATTTCGGTGGCATGAAGGGCGTCTCCTCGCCCGATATATAGTACCGTGGACAGCGGCATGGTTGTATTTCTATGAGAGTTGGCTCGATTTAGGCGTATGGCTCGGTCCGGAAGCACCACATCGCGCTAGCGAGAAGAAAGGCTAAAACCACGTCTCCACGCGCCGGAGGCCCCGGGTTTCGAGCCATTCGGTGACGGCGCGGACGGCCTCGGCGGCGCCCTTCGTCGTGAGCGGGTCGCCGAAGCGCTGAAGGCCCACGTACACACCGCCCTCGTGCGGGCGGGCTTTCACCAGCACCTCCTGCCGCAGGTCCTCCTCCTCGATGATGGCGGGAAAGAGCAGCCCCTCGCCCTCCACCTCCCGGTAGACGTTGGGGAGGATCACCACGCCGCCCGCGAAGCGGTGCACCTGCTTCGTGAAGCCGCCGGCGGCGCTCAGGTCGCCTTCCAATAGCGCGTGCTGCATGTCTTTCGAGATCTGAATGGGTTCAAAGGGTTCGTCCGCCTCCGCCGTTTTCGTGAAGACCGCATGGTGGATCGGACGCGCCTGCTCCCGCCACTTCAGCGCGTACTTCGTGCGAAGCGTCGCGGGGGGAGGCGGCTTCTCCTCGACGGCGAAAAGCCCGGTGGTGCGGGCCTCGTCGCAGGCGAAGGCGAAGTACTCGGCGTGGTCGGTGGTCAGCCACAGCGCGCCCTCGTCTGCAAGGCGCGTCGAGAGGAGGCGGAAGAAATCGGCCTGGAGGAGGCGGTTCTTGTGGTGCCGTTTCCGGGGCCACGGGTCGGGGAAATTGACGTATACGCGATGCAGCCCACGCGGCGGGATCACGTTGCGCACGAGGAAACGGCCGTGCCCCTTGTAGAGCCGCGCGGTCGTGATCCCCTCGCGCCGGAGCCGCTTGAAGGCGCGCGTCACCGAGGCGGGCGAGACCTCCGCCCCGAGCAGGTTCCACGCCGGATGCGCCCGCGCCAGATGCGCCAGAAAGCGCCCGTCGCCGAAGCCGACCTCCAGCACGAGCGGCCCCTCGCGTCCGAAGATCCGGCGGGCGGAAGCGGGAAAGTCGCGGTTCGCGAGGGAAAGGATCATACGAGGGGGCGGTGGGAGAAAAAGGGGGGCACGACTCGACGACGACGGAGATACGCCGAAACGCGGTTCTGCCCCCGCCGTTCCCACGTGCGTCGCGCAAAGAAAGCGCGAAGGCGGGCCGTCACGTCGCTCCGGAACGTTCGCGAGACCCGACGGACGGAAGTCCCCGCCGCATCGTTTGAATCGCTTTCGGAAGCGGATCGCGGAGGAGATAGGGCCACTCCGTCTCCGCCCACCTGAGCGCGGGGCGCAGGCTTCGGGGTCGTCGCCATACCCGGAGCGCCGCGCCCGCCGCCACGTACCGCACCGGGCGGCAGGCCGGCGGCGCGAACGTATGGCCCAGCGCCGAGCGGCACGCCAGAAGCGGGAAGTTGATCCCCGCCGCAAGCGAGCCGAGCAGGCTGCCCCAGTATCGCGGGTTGACCTCGATTATCCAGGGACGTCCCTCCGGATCGCATCGCAGGTCTATGTGCGCCACGCCGTTCCACCGGAGCGCCCGCATCAGCCGCCGCACCACTGCCAGCATCCCCGCGTGTTCTACGAAGACGATGCCCGCCGGCGGCGCGAACGGCTTCGGACGGGGAATGATGCCTCTCTGGATGGTATGCGCGAGCACCTCGCCCGCGCGGCAGAGCACGCTGCAGTCGATGTCGAAGCCGGGCACGAAGTGTTGAGCGATGAACGTCCCGGACGGACACGCATGGGTGCGGAGAAAAGCGCGAAGCGCGGCGAGTGTCTCGAAGCGCCGGATGGCTTCGCCATAGCGCCCGCGCACCGGCTTGAGGAGGATGGGGAAGGCGAGGCCGGAGACGCCTTCCGCGAACGCGTCATCATCCGAGCACAGGAGCGTGTCGGGATGGGGAAGGCCCTGCTCGGCGAGGAAGATCGCCAGGCGCCCCTTGTCCGCCACCTGGTCGAATGCTTCCACCGACGGCACGAAGCCCGCCCGGGCCGTCTCCGGCAGCGCTTCGGGGTGCGCCGCCAGCAGCCGCACCGTCTCCTCTTTGACCGCGAGCACCACGTCCGCCCCCGTCTTCTCGACGGTCCGGCGGATCGCTCCCGGATACGCTTCGTCGCCGCCCTCGTACGCGTGGAACGAGGCTCGCCGCCGTGAGAAGCGGGACGGCGCCCATGCGCCGAGCGCCAGGACGTGCGCCGACACGCCCGCCGCCGCCAGACACGCGATCACGAGCCGGGCGAACCCGCGCTCGCCATCGAGAACGAGGACGGAAAAGTCGGACATGGGCCGGTTTTACGAAGAGGTCGATCAGGCTTCCGCCTTATTGCCGGGTTGGCGCTGCCCCAGCTCGCGGTCGAGCATGAAGAGTCCGGGGCCTTCCCCCTCGATCAGGCTCAGGCTGTCGATGACTTCCTGAGCCACCTCCTCCTCTTCCACCTGCTCGTCGATGAACCAGTGGAGGAGCATCTGAAGCGGATAGTCGTGCTCCTTGCGCGCCAGTTCGAAGAGTTCGTGGATACGCCCGGTGATGTACTGCTCGTGCCTGAGCACCTCTTCGAAGGCTTCGAGCGCCGTGTCGAAGGAAGTCTCGGGCTTCGAGATGGTTTTCAGTTCGGGCGTGCCGCCGCGGCGGATGAGAAAGTCGAAAAACTTGAGGGCGTGTTGCGTCTCCTCTTCCCACTGCATCCGCATCCAGTGCGCAAAACCGCGCAGGTTGAGCGCCTCGAAACGCGCCGACATGGCCAGGTACAGATACGCGGACTCGAACTCGGCGCGGATCTGATCGTTGACGGCGTCTTGTATCTTCTTTTTCATGGGTCGTGTCTCCTGTCTGGGTGGTGATTCACATCAAAATACTGCCGCTGGAACGCTCGTCGCGCGCGTATGTTTTCCCCGGAAGGCCCGCGGCTTCGGAACGGCGCGGCGCCTTGAACCAAAGCCCTCGGCGAGGGTACAAGCCTGTGATCCGATCCTTCCCACATCCCTCTTCACGAGCCCTCAGGAGCGCTTTTCGAGCCGAATCGTTACGATCCTCTTTGCTACACCCGGTATTCTCCTTCACCCGGCACGAAACCCTGACACGGCTATATGAACCATCCTGTATCGCGTATTCTCTGGGCGGACGACGAGATCGATCTGCTGCGCCCCCACATCCTCTTTCTCGAATCGAAAGGCTATGACGTCACGAGCGTGACCAACGGCTCGGACGCCGTCGAGAAGGTCAGGGGACAGCGCTACGACGTGGTGCTCCTCGACGAGCAAATGCCCGGCATGGGCGGGCTCGAAACGCTCTCACAGATCAAGCACCTCTCGCCCGAGGTTCCGGTGGTGATGATCACAAAGAGCGAGGAGGAGCGCATCATGGAGGAAGCCCTCGGCGGTCAGATCAGCGACTACCTCACGAAGCCGGTCAATCCGAGCCAGGTCTTGCTCACGTGCAAACGCCTGCTCGAACGCACGCGCCTGCGCAACGAGAAAGCCTCGCAAAATTACCTCCAGTCCTTCAACGAGATCACGCGGGCGTTGATGGAGCCGCTCTCGCACGAGGAGTGGGTCGACCTGTATATGAAGCTCGTCCGGTACGACCTCGAGCTCGAAGGCGACGAGAACGTGCGGCAGGTGCTCGAAGACCAGTTTCACGAAGCCAACCGCGCCTTCGGGCGATACGTCGAAGAGGAGTACCCGGAGTGGATCGCCTCGGTGGATACGCCGCCGGACGCGCATCGCCCGGTGCTCTCGCACGAGGTCGTCCCGCAGTTCGTCCTCCCGCAGCTCGAAAAGGGTCGCCCGGTGCTTTTCTTCGTCATCGACTGTATGCGCTACGATCAGTGGCTGGAGTTTGAACAGCTTCTCTATCCGCTCTTCGACATGGAGAAGGCGTTTCACTATTCGATCCTCCCGACGGCCACGCCCTATTCGCGCAACGCCATCTTCAGCGGCCTGCTCCCGCGCGACCTCGCCCGGCATTTCCCGAAAATATGGGCCGAGGGCGAAGACGACGAGCACAGCCGCAACCGCAACGAGGAGGCGTTCCTCCGGGAACTGCTCCGGCGCAGGCATTACAACGAGGTGAGCCTCCGGTACGAAAAGCTCATCGGCACGCGGGACGGGCGCGAGTTTGCCGCGCACGTGGACGAGTTTCCGCAAAACGACCTCAGCGCCGTCGTCGTCAACTTCGTCGACATCCTCGCGCACAGCCGTTCCGACTCCGACGTGCTCAAGGAGATCGCTCCGGACGAGCGGGCCTATCGCGCGCTTACCCGCACGTGGTTCGAACATTCGTGGCTCTATCAGGCCTTTCAGGAACTCGCCGCGGCCGATTGCACCATCGTCATCACCACCGACCACGGCGCCGTTCGCAGCCTCCACGCCACGAAGGTCATCGGCGACCGCGAGACCTCGACGGCGCTCCGCTACAAGTACGGGCGGAACCTCAAGTGCGACTCGCGCCACGCCATCTTCGTCAAAGACCCGGAGCAATACGGGCTCCCGCGCACGAACATCAATACGAACTTTATCATTGCCAAGGAAGACTACTATTTCGTTTATCCGACGAACTACCACCACTACCTCAACCGCTATCGCGACACGATGCAGCACGGCGGCGCTTCGCTCGAAGAGATGATCCTGCCCGTGATTACGATGCGCCCGAAGCGATAGCCGTCCGCCGCCTCCGACGTCCATGACCCATCCACCGGTCCCTGCCCGCCTCCACGGCCTTTTGCCCGCCGAGACGTCCTCGGCGGCGGAGACGCGCGCGCTCGGCGCGAGGCTGGCCGAGGCCTTCGGTCCCGGCCTGACGGTGGCCCTTTTCGGCGACCTCGGCGCGGGCAAGACGCAACTCGTCAAGGGCATCGCCTCGGCCTTCGGCGTGCCGCCGGAGGCGGTCAACAGCCCGACGTTCACGCTCGTCAATGAATACGCCGGACGCGCCTTCCCGATTTTCCATATCGACGCCTACCGTATCCGGAGCCTCGACGAGTTCTTCGAGTTCGGATACGAGGAGTATTTCTTCGGTGAGGGCTTGTGCCTGATCGAGTGGCCGGAACGCATCGCGCCGTTGCTGCCGGAAGAGGCGCTTGGCCTGCGCCTCACCCACCTCGGCGACGACCGACGGCGGATCGCGCTCGCACGAGCGAAGGAGCCATGACCTTCGACGAAGCCTGCGCCTATCTGCTGGCGCGCCCGCGCTATGCCAAGTACGGCGACGCGGCATATCGTCCGGGGCTCGCCCGCATCGAGGCGTTGACGGCGGCGATGGGGCGCCCGCACGAGGCCTTCGCGAGTGTGCACGTGGCCGGAACGAACGGCAAGGGCTCGACGGCTTCCATGCTCGCGGCCGTCGCCACGGCCACGGGGCGGCGCGTCGGCCTCCACACCTCGCCCCACCTCTTCCGTCTCACCGAGCGCATGCGCCTCGACGGCGCACCCGCCCCCGACGCCTGGCTCGCCGAAGCCGTGACGCGCTTCCGCCCGGCCATGGACCGCATCGCGCCAAGCTTCTTCGAGGCCGTCACCGCGCTGAGCTTCCTGTACTTCGCCGAAGCCGGCGTGGACCTCGCCGTGGTGGAGGTGGGTCTCGGCGGCCGCCTCGATGCGACGAACATTCTCCGGCCCCGCCTTTGCGTCATCACCCACATCGGCCACGACCACGGCGCGCTCCTCGGCGAGACGCTCCCTGAAATCGCCCGGGAGAAGGCGGGCATCGTCAAGCCCGGCGTCCCGGTGCTCGCCGGAACGGACCGGCCGGAAGCGCTCGGCGTGATCGGTGCGACGGCGGAGGAACGCGGGGCGCCGTTTCACGCCGTCCCGGAGGAGGTGCGCCTGTGGGACGTCCGCTCCGCGCGCGACCATACCGCGTTTCACGCGCGCACCCCGGCGGGTACGTATGACGACCTCCGCGTCGGGCTGCCGGGCGCGCATCAGGCCCGCAACGCCGCTCTCGCGCTCCGGGCCTCCGAACTGCTCTTCGACGCCCGTCCGAATGCCGCCGAGGCCGTGCGGGCGGGCCTGTGGGATGTGCGGGCGCTTGCCGGGCTGCGCGGGCGGCTGGAAGTGCTTCAAACGGAGCCGATGATCGTCGCCGACGTGGCGCACAACGCCGAGGGCCTCGCCGTCGCGCTGGCGTACCTCCGGGCCGTGCGTCCGCCCGGGGGACGGTTGTACGTGCTCTTCGGCGTGATGCGCGACAAAGACCTCGGCCGTATGGCGCCCCTTCTCGCCGCCGCCGGAGCCACCGTCTTCCCCGCGCGGCTCGAGGTCGAACGCGCGCGGCCCGTCGACGAACTGTCCGCCGAACTGCGCGCCCACGGCGTCGCCGTCGCCGAGGAAGGCGGCGTCGCGGGCGGCCTCGCCCGCTTTCGCACCCGCGCCCGCCCGAACGACGTCCTTCTCGTGACGGGTTCGCACCTGTGCGTCGCGGCGTTGGGGCGTCACGCTGAGGGGCGTCCCTTGAGGTAGGGGAGGCATCGCGAAAACGACGAACGTGAACCCGGCCTCTTTGAACAGGCGCTCCCGTCGGAAAAGCGTTCCCACACGAACCCGCGCCGCTCGTAGCGCCCCTCCATGATGAGATCCGGCGCGCCCGTGCCCCCCTTCACGCCACCGTCTGGCCCGCCTCTTCCGCTTCGTCCTCGATCACCTCATCGTTGTCGGGTTCGTCGTCGGCGGCGGTGAGGCGGGCGGCGCGGGCGAGCTCGTCGCGGAGGTGGCGGCCGGTATGCGTGTCGGTGGCGGCCAGGGCGTCGGGCGTGCCGGCGAAGAGGATCCGGCCGCCGGCGTCGCCCGAGGGCGAAATAGGCGTACTATATTGTGATTGTGTGGCTTGTATGGCAGGTTGCGTCAGATGTGGTCTTTTTTGTCGAGATAAATGATAGACCTTGAGGACGCGTCGGATGTCGGTCGTGCGGGGATGGCCGCCCGGGTGGACCGGTGGAATCAGGGTCGATGAGGATCCACTATTCTTCGGAGAGATCAGTCAAATATCGCTTCATCATAGCGAGCACCGGGGCCGGTAATATGGTTTCCAGGTCAAGTCTCGAGATCGAAGTTTCTTCTACATAATATGATGAGACCTTATCTTTGGCTTTAGAGGGTGACGAGGCTTCTCTTGAGATTGTCCGGGAAATAATTTTGGATAAAATATCTGAGATGTCATCTTCAAAAGGACTAACGCTCAAAGCAGTAATTTCTTTCAATGGAGTCAAAAGCGAAATAATATTTGACGGCCCCGATTCTATGGTCGTCAGTTTCGGTGTTTCGATTGCGCGAGTTTCCCAAAACGCAGTTAGTAATAACGACGTCATTGTTCGTTCTGCAACTTATGCCCCAGTTCAAGTAGCATCACTGGCCCGGAAATAAGATGTGAGTTGCATGATGATGTGGATTGATAATATGTGGGGCGGATACTATGTGCACGAAAGTGGATCCTTTATTGATTGCCGAACTCGGGAGTGAAGCAGCGAAGCGTGACCTTCGGGCGTACCGGCCGGGACTTTCGGATGCGGATGCTCGGTAGCACTCCCGGCGCCGGGCTACGATGAACTCACGCGAAGAGCGCGTCGAGGGCGAGCGTGAAGCCCGGCAGCATCGGCGAGGCGACGGCGTCCCCGGCCTCTCGGCTCCGCTCCGCCGCCCGCACGTAGCCCCGGTCCGTCATCCGGTAGACCTTCACCGTCTCCAGCTCCGGGTCCACGATCCAGTATTCCGCCACCCCGCTCCGTTCGTAGAGCTTGCGTTTGCGCACCTCGTCGTGGCGGCGGTTGCCCTCGGAGAGCACCTCCACGATGAGGTCCGGCGCGCCCGTGATGCCGTGCTCGCCGATGCGGTCCGCGTGCTCTTTCGCCACGAAGAGGACATCGGGCTGCACGACGTCGATGTCGGAGAGGATCACGTCGATGGGGGCGACGAAAACCTCGCCCTGGTCGGCGTTTTGGAGATAGGCGGTCAGATAAAAGAACAGGCGTCCGACGAGCCTTTGATGTCGGGTGTTGGGAGCGGGAGCCACGTATTCTTCTCCGTCGATGATCTCATGGCGCTTCCCGTCCCCAGGGATGAGGAGGTAGTCTTCATAGGTGAATTTGACGGGAGGACGCTCGGTGATCATAGTCTTCGAGGGGCTTTTTCTTCACACACGCGCCGGGCCGCCGCGATGTTTCGCCGCGTCACGCCACCGTCTCGCCTTCTTCGGCCTCGGGGCAAATTTCAAGGCTGTTTTGGTTATCTTCAAAGCGATCTCGCCGACGATCCGATTTCACAATGCCGAATATCTCCGAATACCTGCTCAAGCGGTTCGGCATCATTGTGCACCTTTACTATTTCGATGAAGGTCGGCATAATCGCCCCCACGTTCACGTCATGTATGGGGACGAAGAAGCCGTCATTGCAATTCCGGGGGGTGAACTGTTGGAGGGCACACTGCCTAACCGGGTTCTTCGCAAGGTGCGGGCTTGGATCGAACTCAATGACGAAGCGTTAATGGAGCGATGGGGCAAAGCCGTACGAGGCAACACGATCACGCGCATTGATTGAGAGAAGGATGCATTCAGAGACCCCGAAAATTGTTGCGGTTCAGCCGCATGACGACTACACGTTGACGCTGACTTTTGCCAGTGGGGAGCGTCGCCTGTTTGATCTCAAACCGTACCTTCAGGCTGAAGTCTTTCGCGCGCTGCGGGACCTCGGATTGTTCCGGCAGGCAGCGGTCGTCTATGGTTCGCTTCAGTGGCCCGGCGAGCGTGATCTCGCGTACGACATGCTCTACGAAAAGTCGACGCCGTTGCCGGCCGAGGTCGCATAGCACTCCATCACGCCACCGTCTCGCCTTCTTCGGCCTCTTCTTCCGCATCGAGGAGGTCGTTCGGTTCGTCGTCGTCGGCGGTGAGGGCGTCGAGGTCCACGGTCCCGGGCGCTTCGGTGTCGGGGGCGCGGGCCGAGCGTTCGAGCTCTTCGCGGAGGTATCGGGCCGTGTGCGTGTCCGTCTCGGCGAGGGCTTCCGGCGTGCCCGCAAAGAGGATGCGTCCACCCGCTTCGCCGCCCTCGGGGCCGAGGTCGACGACGTGGTCGGCCACCTTGACGATGTCCATGTTGTGCTCGATCACGAGCACCGTGTTGCCCTTGTCGACGAGTGCCTGAAGGACGAGCAGGAGGTGGCGGATGTCTTCGAAGTGGAGGCCCGTGGTCGGCTCGTCGAGGAGGTAGAGCGTCGAGCCCGTGCCGGGGCGGGAGAGCTCGCGGGCCAGCTTGACGCGCTGCGCCTCGCCGCCGGAGATGGTGGTCGCCTGCTGCCCGAGGCGGATGTATCCGAGGCCCACCGAGTCGAGGGTGCGGAGCTTCCGCGCGATGCGCGGCACCTGCTCGAAGAAGGCGAGCGCCTCCGCCACGGTCATCTCGAGCACGTCGGCGATGTTCTTGCCTTTATACCGGACGTCGAGCGTCTCCGCGTTGTACCGCCGCCCCCGGCACGTCTCGCAGGCCACGTACACGTCCGGGAGGAAGTTCATCTCCAGCTTGACGATGCCCGCGCCCTTGCACGTCTCGCACCGCCCGCCCTTCACGTTGAACGAGAAGCGCCCCGCCTTATAGCCCCGGATTTTCGCCTCGGGAAGCTGCGCGAAGAGGTCGCGGATGTGGGTGAAGAGGCCCGTGTACGTGGCCGGGTTCGAGCGCGGCGTTCGCCCGATGGGGCTCTGGTCGATGTCGATGACCTTGTCGATGTGCTCCGTGCCTTCGATGCGGTCGTACGGGAGCGGGACCTTGCGGGCTTTGTGGAAGCGGTTGGCGAGGATCGGGTAGAGCGTCTGGTTGATGAGGCTCGACTTGCCCGAGCCCGACACGCCGGTGACGCAGAGGAACGTGCCGAGCGGAAGCGTGAGCGTGTCGCCTTTGAGGTTGTGCCCGGTGGCGCCGTGGAGGACGAGGCGCGCGCCGTTGCCCGGGCGCCGTGCCTTCGGGACGGCGATGCGTTGCTCGCCCCGGAGGTACGCCGTCGTCAGGCTCGCGTATCCGTTGCGGGCCGGGGGCAGTTCCGCCGGAGGGGCCGCGCCGAGGACGCGCCCGCCGTGCTCGCCCGCGCCGGGGCCGAGGTCCACCACGAAGTCCGCCGCCTCGATCATCTCCCGGTCGTGCTCGACTACGAGGACCGAGTTGCCGAGGTCGCGGAGCTGTTCGAGCGAGTCGATGAGGCGGTGGTTGTCGCGCGGGTGGAGGCCGATCGACGGCTCGTCGAGCACGTAGAGGACGCCCGTGAGCTGGGTGCCGATCTGCGTGGCCAGGCGGATGCGCTGGCTCTCGCCGCCGGAGAGCGTGCGCGCTGCGCGGTCGAGGTTGAGATAGCCCACGCCCACGTTGAGCATGAAGTCGAGCCGCTCGCGGATCTCCTTGACGATGGGCCGGGCGATGAGGGCCTGCCGGTCGGTGAACGTCACCTCGTCGAAGAAACGCCGGAGCGAGACGAGGTCCATCGCCACGAGCTCGGCGATGTTTTTGTCGCCGATGCGGTAGGCGAGGCTCTCCGGCTTGAGCCGCCCGCCGCCGCAGGCGCGGCACGGCATCGGGCGCATGTACGCCTCGGCCCACTTCCGCTGCCCCGCCGAGGTGCTGTGCGCGTGCGTGTGCCGGAGGTGGCCGTACACGCCGTCGAACCGGTGCTGGTAACGCACCTCGCGGTTCTTGTACCGGTAGACGATGTCGAACTGTCGGTCGCCCGCGCCTTCGAGGAGGACGGCGAGGTGCTCGGGGGCGAGGCGTTCGAGCGGGGTGTCGAAGTCGAAGCCGTATGCCTCGGCGACGGCGCGGAGCTGGCTGAAGATCCACACGTCGCGCGGCTTGCCGAGCGGGGCCAGGCCGCCCCCGGCGATGCTCTTCGATGCGTCGGGGACGACGAGCGCCGGTTCGATCTCGCGCTTCGCGCCGAGGCCGTTGCACACCGGGCACGCGCCGTAGGGCGAGTTGAAGGAGAACGTGTTCGGCGAGGGCTCGTCGTACGAGAGCCCGCTTTCGGGATCGAACAGGTGACGGCTGAAGGTGTGGTCGGTCATCGCGCCGTCCGCCCCGAGCACGGCGGCGATGAGCACGCCCCCGCCCATGCCGAGCGCCGTCTCCACGGACCGGCTCACGCGCGTCCGCAGCCCCGGCTTGATCACGAGCCGGTCCACCACCACCTCGATGTCGTGCGTCCGGTACCGGTCGATCTTCATCCCCTTCGTAATCTCCCGAAGCTCGCCGTCGATGCGGACGCGCTCGAACCCCTGCCGGGCGATCTGCTCGAAGAGCTCGCGATAATGCCCCTTCCGCCCTTTCACCACCGGCGCGAGGAGGATCACCCGCGCGCCCTCGGGGAAGGCGAGGATGCCGTCGATGATCTCGTCGTCGGACTGCTTCCGCATGGGCCGGCCGGAGACGTGCGAATACGGCGTGCCCGCGCGGGCGAAGAGCAGGCGGAGGAAGTCGTAGATCTCGGTGACGGTGCCCACGGTCGAGCGCGGGTTGCGGCTGACGGTCTTTTGCTCGATGGCGATGACCGGGCTGAGGCCGTCGATGAAGTCCACGTCCGGGCGCTCCATCATGCCGAGGAACTGCCGGGCGTAGGCGGAGAGGCTCTCCATGTACCGCCGCTGCCCTTCCGCATAGATGGTGTCGAAGGCGAGGCTGGACTTGCCCGAGCCGCTCAGCCCCGTAATGACGACGAGCCGGTTTCGGGGGATGTCGAGGTCGATGTTCCGGAGGTTGTGCTCGCGCGCGCCGCGAATGATGATCCGTTCGTTCATGCGGGAGGTCGGTCCGTTCGTCGCCACCGGGAAGAGGGAGGATGCACATGCCTGGCACATGCGAAAGGCTCATACCCCGGCGGCAACGTTTCGTTTCGG
>NZ_JBWOPL010000074.1:0-22260 GCF_056451265.1 Rhodocaloribacter sp.
GCGACAACACGAGTTTCAAGGTGAAGTTGATCGTTCCGGTGGCGATGGAGCAGGGTCTTCGCTTCGCGATCCGCGAGGGCGGTCGGACCGTGGGCGCGGGCGTCGTCTCCAAAATCCTCGACTGAACAAGCTGAGTGTTTCGGAGCGCGCCTCCTGAAATCCTAAACCTGACAGATTTATGGCCAGCCAGAAGATTCGCATCAAGCTGAAGTCGTACGACCACAGCCTGATCGACAAGAGCGCGGAGAAGATCATCCGCACCGTCAAGTCGACCGGCGCGGTGGTGAGCGGCCCGATTCCGCTGCCCACGCGCAAGTCGATCTACACGGTGCTGCGCAGCCCGCACGTGGACAAGAAGAGCCGCGAGCAGTTCGAGACGCGCAGCCACAAGCGGTTGATCGACATTCTCTCGACGAGCAGCAAGACGGTCGATGCGTTGATGAAGCTGGAGTTGCCCAGCGGCGTGGACGTTGAAATCAAGGTGTGACGGTTGAAACCGGAGTTGCGGATGCGCAAGCTATCAACCTTTCTGTGGATGCTCACCCTCGCGGTGTGGTTCGTCGGTTGCGACAGCGGCGGCGGCGAGGAGCAGCTCAGCGCGGCCGAGAAGATTCTCGGCGCGTGGGCGCTGACGGGCGTCTCGGACGGTTCCGGCGACCAGACACCGACGTTTCAGGACAACTTCGACGGGGTGGAGGTTGCTTTCAACGGCGACCAGACCTATACCCTCGATGTCAATGCCAGAGACGATACGCAGGACGTGGCGCTCAGTGGTCCGTACGTGATCAACGAGGCGGCGGGCACGCTGTCGCTGACGGTGACGTTTGCCGGAGCGCAGCTTCCGCTTTCGCTGAACTTTGCGTTCGTGAACGATGATACGCTCCGGTTGAGCGGGCCTTCGGGCCTCCTCAATCCGCTCCTTGGAACGACGCTCGAAGGCGATGTTTCGATGACGTTTGCGAGGATATGAGCGAACCTTCAATAGATAAAAAGGCGCTTACCAATCCGGTCGCGGGTATGCGGCCAGAAAAAAGAGGATTGCAATGAGCAGCGGTATGATTGGAAGAAAGCTCGGCATGACGAGCGTGTTCGACGAGGCGGGCGATCAGATTGCCTGCACCGTGATCGAAATGGGGCCGAACGTGGTCACCCAGGTGAAAACCGGGGAGACCGACGGATACGGCGCCGTACAACTCGCCTTTGGAGACAAGAAGCCGAAACGGACCTCGAATGCCATGAAGGGTCACTTCGAGGCTGCCGGCGTCACTCCGAAGCGCAAGATTCGGGAGTTCCGCGACTTCGAGGGCGAGGTGAACCTCGGCGACGAGGTGCGGGTCGAGGATGTCTTTGAGGAAGGCGAGCGCGTCGACGTGGCGGGTGTCTCGAAAGGGAAAGGCTTCCAGGGCGTCGTCAAACGTCACGGCTTCGGCGGTGTGGGCATGCAGACGCACGGTCAGCACAACCGCCAGCGCGCGCCCGGCTCCATCGGAGCGGCGTCGTATCCGGCGCGTGTGTTCAAGGGCATGCGGATGGGCGGCCGAATGGGCGGCAAGCGCGTCAAGACGAAGAACCTCGCGGTCGTGCGCATTTATCCCGAACACAACCTTTTGCTCGTCGGCGGCGCCGTGCCCGGCCCGACGGGCAGTCTGGTCGAAGTCTACAAAAAGTAATTCAATGACGGGTTTCGGCGGCGACGAAGGCGTCTCTCGGAGGCGCACCTCTCGGCAACGGCCGGCCCGCAATCTGCGATAAAGCTATGGAACTCAAGGTCTACCGGCAGGATGGCAGCGAGACGGACGCGACGGTGACGCTCGATGCTGCGGTGTTCGACGTGGAGCCGAACGACCATGCGATCTGGCTGGACGTGCGCCGGATACAGGCGAATGCCCGCCAGGGTACGCATAAGTCGAAGGAGCGGAGCGAGACGGCGGGCAGCACCCGCAAGCTCTACCGCCAGAAAGGCACCGGGCATGCCCGCGCCGGCGATGCCAAGTCGCCTTTGCGTCGAAGCGGGGGGACGTTCTTCGGCCCGCGCCCGCGTTCGTACGGGTTCAAGGTCAACCGGAAGACGCAGCGCCTGGCGCGTCGTTCGGCGCTGACGCACAAGGCCCGCGAAGAGGCGATCCGTGTGGTGGAGGACTTCTCGGTGGAGGCTCCGAGCGCCAGACAGGTGAGCGCGCTGATGGCCGCCTTCGACCTCGAAGGCCGGAGCGTGCTCATTCTGACCGACGGCCTGCACGAGGCCCTGTATAAGTCCGCGCGAAACGTGCCGAAGGTGAGCGTGCGCGAAGCCCGCAACGCCTCCACGCTCGACGTGCTCGGCGCGCAGGTGATTCTCGTGCAGAAGGGCGCACTTTCCACCCTTTCCGAACAACTTGGCCAGGCCGCGCCGGCTACGGCTGAATAAGAACCAGAGCCATGAGCAACGACATCCTGATCCGCCCGTTCGTGACCGAGAAGATGACCGCACTGATGGAGGCCGGGCATTACGCTTTCGTGGTGCGCAAGGACGCCAACAAGATTCAGATCCGGCGGGCGGTGGAAGAACGGTATCCCGGTGTGAAAATCAAGGAGGTGCGCACGATGGTGGTGCGGGGCAAGCATCGCCAGCAGTCTACCCGGCGCGGTCCGGTTCGAGGGCGCACGGCCTCTTATAAGAAAGCCGTCGTGACGCTCCTGCCCGACAGCGAGCCGATCGACTTCTTCGAGCAGATTTAGGCGTTACCCGCGAGGCGGGACGACTTAACCGAAACACGAATCCGGGCGCAAAGCTCGCCGCGAGGGTGAGCACGTAGGCCCGAAACAAGATACACGATCATGGCGATCAAGAAGCTCAAACCGACGACCCCCGGCCAGCGGCAACGCTCGGTCTCGGCCTTCGACGATATCACGAAGGCGACGCCGGAACGGAGCCTGCTGGCCCCGCTGAAGAAGAAGGGGGGACGCAACAATACCGGACGCATCACGGTGCGGCACCAGGGAGGCGGTCACAAGCGCCGCTATCGCATCATCGATTTCAAGCGGAACAAGTTCGGGGTGCCGGCGCGGGTGGCGGCCATCGAGTACGACCCGAACCGCTCGGCCCGGATCGCTCTGCTGGTCTATGCCGACGGCGAGAAGCGGTACATCATCGCGCCGAATGAAGTGACGGTGGGCATGACGCTGATGAACGGGCCGGAGGCGCCGCCGGAGCCGGGCAACTGCCTGCCGCTGACGCACGTTCCGGTCGGTTCCTTCGTGCATGCCATCGAGATGCGGCCCGGCAAGGGGGCGCAGTTGGCGCGCTCGGCCGGCACGTACGCCCAGCTGACGGCACGGGAAGGGAAGTACGCCATCCTGAAGCTGCCCTCGGGCGAGACCCGCCGCGTGCCCGCCGTGTGTCTGGCCACCATCGGGACGACGAGCAACCCCGACCACATGAACATCGACCTCGGAAAGGCCGGGCGCAAACGCTGGCTCGGCGTGCGTCCGAAGACGCGCGGCGTGGCGATGAACCCGGTCGATCACCCGATGGGTGGCGGCGAAGGGAAAGCCTCCGGTGGGCATCCGCGTTCGCCCTCGGGCGTCCCGGCCAAGGGATACAAGACGCGCAAGAAGCGCAAGCCTTCGGACAAGTACATCATCCGTCGTCGCACGAACAAGTAACCTTTTTGCGGAACAACCTATGTCGCGGTCACTCAAGAAAGGACCTTACGTCTACCACAAGCTTCAGCGCAAAGTGGACGTGCTGAACAAAAGCGGCAAGAAGAAGGTCGTCAAGACCTGGAGCCGGGCGTCGATGATCACGCCGGAGTTTGTCGGTCACACCTTTGCCGTGCACAACGGGAGCAAGTTCATCCCGGTTTATGTGACGGAGAACATGGTGGGTCATCGGCTCGGCGAATTCGCGCCCACACGCACCTTCCGCGGGCATGCCGGCTCCAAGAAGGACAAGCGCGGGAGACGGTAGTCGAAAAGCAGCATGCGGACGGCCGCAGGCACGCCGGGCCCGGAGACGGGCGCGTCCTTCGCAGCCGCCACAATCCAAAGGGTATCATGGAAGCAAGATCGGTACGCAAATACATCCGGAGTTCGCCCAAGAAGATGCGCCCCGTGGTGAACGTGGTGCGCGGCAAGCGGGTGCCGGAAGCGCTCGACATTCTGAACTTCCTGCCGCAGAAAGTGACGCGGCTGGTAAAGTTGACGATTCTTTCGGCGGTGCACAACCTGTTGGATCAGAACGCCGATGAACGCCTCGACGAGGAGGCGCTCGTGATCCGCGAGATCCGCGTCGACGAGGGGCCGCGTCTGAAGCGGTATCGTCCAGCCCCGCGCGGGCGGGCGCACCCGATTCAGAAACGTTCCAGCCACCTGACCGTCGTGGTGGGCACGCTGGACGAGGACGATCAATAATTGCAGGGGGCGCGCCGGGGCGAAAGCGCTCGCGGACCGTGCCTGCCGCAGATCATCATTTACAATACGTAATCGATCATGGGTCAGAAAACGCATCCCATAGGATTTCGCCTCGGCATCATTCGGGGTTGGGATTCCAACTGGTACGCCGAGAAAGATTTCCCTGAGAAGCTCGTCGAGGACGATGAGATTCGGAAATACCTGAAGGCGCGCCTTCGCCGGGCCGGTCTGAGCCGGGTCGTCATCGAGCGCACGCCCCGGCGGGTGATCCTCACGTTGCACACCAGCCGTCCCGGCGTCGTTATCGGGCGCGGGGGCACGGAGGTGGAGAAGCTGCGCGAGGAGATCAAGAAGCTCACCAACAAGGACATTCAGATCAACATCAACGAGATCAAACGTCCCGAGTTGGATGCGAACCTGGTGGCGCAAAACATCGCGCAGCAGCTGGAGGGGCGGGTGTCCTTCCGCCGCGCGATGAAGCAGGCGCTCACGGCGGCCATGCGTATGGGCGCCGAGGGAATCCGCATCAAGGTGAGCGGGCGTCTCGGCGGCGCCGAGATGAGCCGCACCGAGCAGTACCTCGAAGGCCGCGTGCCGCTGCACACGATCCGCGCCGACATCGACTATGCCGACGTGACGTCCTACACGATTTACGGGACGACGGGCGTGAAGGTGTGGATCTACCGCGGGGAGATCCTGGGGAAACCGGACCTGAGCCCGAACGTGCAGGCGCAGCGCCAGCAGATGCAGCAGATGCAGCCCGGCGGAGGGGCCGAGCGCCGTCGCCGCCGCCGTCGTCGCGACAAGAGCTGAGACGCGCCCGCATCGCAGAACCAAACATGAGAATCTGGCGCGTCCGGCTCTCCGGGCGCGTGTGAAGCTACAGAGGAACGACCATGTTAATGCCCAAGCGCGTCAAGCGACGCAAAGTGCAGAAAGGCCGCATCAAAGGCATCGCCCAGCGCGGCCATCGGGTGGCTTTCGGAGACTTTGGCCTCAAGGCACTGGAGATCGGCCGGATCACGAGCCGCCAGATCGAGGCCGCCCGTATCGCCATGACCCGCCGGATGAAGCGCACCGGGAAGGTCTGGATCCGCATTTTCCCGGACAAGCCGATCACGAAGAAGCCCGCCGAGACCCGTATGGGTAAGGGGAAGGGCTCGCCCGAATACTGGGTGGCCGTCGTTCGTCCGGGCCGCATCATGTTCGAGATCGGCGGCGGGGTTTCCGAGGAGCTGGCCCACGAGGCCATGCGCCTGGCCCAGCAGAAGCTTCCGATCAAGACCAAAATCGTCGTTCGTCCCGATTACCGGGCCTAAGGCCGCGTTAGCCCTACATGACCATGAAAGCCAAAGAAATCCGAGATCTGAGCGCCGACGAAATTCGGGAGCGCATTCGGGAGGAAGAGGAGCAACTCAGCCAGCTTCATTTTCAGCACGCCATCGCCGAGTTGCCCAACCCGATGGTCTTGCGTGAGAAGCGTCGGCTGGTGGCTCGTCTGACCACCATTTTGAAAGAGAAAGCACAGGAGCAGGCAGCCGCCTGAACGGGTGTGGGATGCGCCTCGGCTCAGCCGGGCATCCCTTCGTTCGGCCCGGCCGTCGTTAACCATAAAAGGTAGTTGGTGAGGACACGGAACACGGCTCACCAAGCCAGGAAAGAAACCATGGAACAGCAGACCAGAAACGCACGCAAGGAGCGCGTCGGAACCGTTGTCAGCAGCAAGATGGACAAGAGCATTCTGGTGGCGATCCGTCGCCAGGTGCGGCACCCGATCTACGGCAAGTTCATCAAGAAGACGACGAAGTTGATGGCGCACGACGAGAAGAACGAGGCCCACGAAGGCGACACCGTTCGCATCATGGAGACGCGCCCGCTGAGCAAGCGCAAGCGCTGGCGCCTCGTCGAAGTCGTGGAACGCGCCAAGTAAACCTACGCGTCATGGGCGACGGGAGATGCGCTTCGGCGCGGCCCCGAGCCTTCCAACAAACCCGAACCCTGGAGTAGAACGATGATTCAGCAGGAATCCAGACTGAAGGTTGCCGACAACAGTGGGGCCAAGGAAGTGCTTTGCATCCGGGTGCTGGGCGGTAGCGGTCGTCGCTATGCCCGTGTGGGCGACAAGATTGTGGTCACGGTGAAAAGCGCCATTCCCGGCGGCAACGTGAAGAAGGGCGACGTGTCTCAGGCGGTCGTGGTGCGCACAAAGAAGGAGTTCCGCCGCAAGGACGGCTCCTACATCCGCTTCGACGAGAACGCCGCCGTGCTGCTCAACGCACAGGGCGAGCCGCGCGGGACGCGCATCTTCGGCCCGGTCGCGCGCGAACTGCGCGAGAAGCAGTACATGCGGATCGTGTCGCTGGCCCCCGAAGTTCTCTGAGCACGGTCCGCCGAACGCGGTGAACCGGAGGGCTCGCGGGCCTGCCCGGAAGCCGCGATCCCAAGACCCCGAGCCGCAAGGCAATTGACGAAAGGTGATAGACAATGCCTCGTACGAAGAATAAGCAGAAGAAACTGCACGTTCGCAAAGGCGACGTGGTGCGTGTGATTGCCGGAAACGATAAGGGCCGGCAGGGCAAGATCCTGGTGGTGTTTCCGAAGAAGGAGCGCGTCATCGTCGAAGGCGTCAACGTGCGGGTGCGCCACACGCGTCCGAACCAGCTCTATCCGCAGGGTGGACGCATCGAGCGCGAGATGCCCATCCACGTCTCGAACGTGATGCCGATCGACGGCAACGGCGACGTGACGCGCGTCGGGCGCAAGCGCATCGAGGATCCGGAGACCGGACGCAGCCGGTGGATCCGTTACGCCAAGACGACGGGGGAAGAATTGGACTAACCTGCGGTGAAGCTTCCATGCAGGTGGAACACGGGTTCGGGCCGGCTATTCCAACAGTCTGCCCTCCCGCGAAAGCCCGCCGAACGAGTTGGTTTAGACCCAGAAAAAGAGAGCAATGGACGGTTACATCCCGAGACTCAAAACCCGGTACTACGAAGAGGTTGTGCCCGCGCTGATGAAGCAGTTCGGCTACAAGAACATCATGCAGGCGCCGCGTCTGGTGAAGGTCAACGTCAACAAGGGCATTGGCGAGGCCACGCAGAACAAGAAGGTGCTCGCCGACGCCGTCGAAGAGATGCGCCTCATCACGGGGCAACACCCTTCGGTGCGAAAAGCCCGGAAGAGCGTCTCCAACTTCAAGCTCCGGGCGGGCATGCCCGTCGGGGTGACGGTGACGTTGCGGGGGGATCGCATGTGGGAGTTCTTCGACCGCCTCGTGACGCTGGCCCTGCCCCGCGTGCGCGACTTTCGCGGCGTGCCCGACCGCAGCTTTGACGGCCGGGGCAACTATTCGCTCGGCATCAAGGAACAGATCATCTTCCCCGAGATCAACGTCGATCAGGTCGCGCAGATCAACGGCATGGACGTCACGTTTGTGACGACGGCGAAGACGGACGAGGAGGCCTACGCGCTGCTGAAGGCGCTGGGCATGCCGTTCGTGCGCCGGGAAGAAGAAGCCGTGGCGGCCTGAGGCCCCTGCATCAGAACTCGAACCAACACAGACCTAGAGAGAAACGGACGACATGGCAAAGAAAAGCTGGGAAGCGCGTGAACGCAAGCGCCGTCGCTTGGTGGCCCAATATGCCGAGAAGCGCCAGCGCCTCAAAAGAGAAGGCGACTGGGAAGCGCTGCAGAAGCTGCCGCGCAACGCCAGCCCGGTTCGCCTGCGCAACCGCTGTGCGCTCACGGGCCGTTCGCGGGGCTACCTGCGTCGGTTTGGCGTCTCGCGCATCGTTTTTCGCGAGATGGCGCTCTCGGGCAAGATCCCGGGCGTCCGGAAGGCGAGCTGGTAACGCCCCTTTCGAAGGCCTCCTCACTTAGTAGCCAAGCGCCCGGACGGGCGAACTGGCTGAAAGCTTAGGAAATACATTATGAGCGGTATTACAGACCCCGTCGGCGATTATCTGACGCGCATCCGCAACGGACAGCGTTCGCAGCACCGGCATGTGGACATCCCGGCCTCCAAGCTCAAGCGTGCCATCACGCAGATCCTGGTGGACAAGGGGTATCTCCGGAACTACATCGACATCGACGACGGCAAGCAAGGCCTGTTGCGCCTCTATCTGAAGTATGATGTCGCCGGCAAACCGGCCATCCGAAACCTCAAGCGGGTCTCCCGGCCCGGCCTGCGCCGCTTCGTCGGAGCGAAGGAACTGCCCCGCGTGCGCAACGGGCTGGGCATCGCCATCGTGTCCACCTCGCGCGGGGTGATGACCGACAAGGAAGCCCGCCGCCACAACCTCGGGGGTGAAGTGCTGGCCTACGTCTACTAGTCGGCCCGGCTCGCCCGCATCTGAAATGAATTAGAAAACGAGCGTAAGATGTCACGCATTGGCAAGATGCCGATTCCCGTCGGCGATAACGTCAAGGTTAACATCGCAGCGAACAACGTTGTGACGGTCTCCGGGCCGAAAGGGGAACTCTCGGTTCAGGTAGACCCTGACCTCACGGTGGAGGTGCGCGACGGGGAACTCGTCGTCTCACGGCCCACGGAGCAGAAGCGTCACAAGGCCATGCACGGTCTGTATCGCTCGCTGCTCAACAACATGGTGGCCGGTGTGAGCGACGGCTTTCGTCGCCGGCTCGAGGTGATCGGCGTCGGGTACCGGGCGCAGGTCGAGAACGGCGTGCTGGAACTGGCGCTGGGATACTCGCACCCGATCTATTTTCTGCCGCCCGAAGGGATTACGATCTCGGTCGAATCCGGGCGCGGCAAGAAGACGATCATCACCGTCGAAGGGATCGACAAGCAACTCGTCGGTCAGGTGGCGGCCAAGATTCGCGGGCTGCGTCCGCCGGAGCCGTACAAGGGCAAAGGCGTGCGCTACGTGGGCGAGTACGTCCGCCGCAAGGCCGGAAAGACCGCTGCCCGGTAAGCCCACCGCGAGCGCGCATTGGTCCACGCAAGCAAACATCCGAAATAGAACGCGCCGAAGGGTCGGAAATCCTTTGGCAGAACGGAGAGTGACATGGCAACCGAATCGAACATCAAGCGCAAGAGCACGCGCCGCCTGCGCGTCAAGCGCGGCATCCGGAAGAAGATTTCGGGCACGGCGTCGCGCCCGCGTCTGTCCGTCTTTCGCTCGAACCGGCACATCTACGCGCAGCTGGTCGACGATGTGGCCGGGCGCACGCTGGCTGCCGCCTCGAGCGTGGAAGGCGACCTCGAGGCCGCCCGCCCGGTCGACGTAAGCCGGGCCGTCGGTGAACGCCTGGCTGAGCGGGCCCGGGAAGCCGGGATCACGGAGGTGGTCTTCGACCGCAACGGGTATCGCTACCACGGGCGCGTGCAGGCGCTGGCCGAAGGCGCACGTGCAGGCGGGCTTACGTTTTAACAGCAACCTTATCGAAATACGCCGAGATAGATCATGGCAAAAGGAAGACAACGCCGGGAACGGTCGTCAGCGGAGTCGCATTCGGAGTGGATTGAGCGTCTGGTTTCGGTCAACCGGGTGGCGAAGGTGGTCAAGGGTGGTCGCCGCTTCTCCTTCAACGCCGTTGTGGTAGTCGGCGACGGCAAGGGACAGGTCGGCGCCGGGCTGGGCAAGGCCAACGAAGTAGCCGACGCCATCGCGAAGGGGACCGAAGACGCCAAGAAGAACATCAGCCGGGTGCCGATGACGCGGGGCACGATCCCGCACGAGGTCATCGGGCGTCAGGACGCCGGGCGTGTGCTCTTGAAGCCCGCCTCGCCCGGTACGGGTGTCATTGCGGGCGGCGGCGTGCGCGCCGTGCTCGAATGCGCCGGATACAAGGACATCCTCTCGAAGTCGCTGGGCTCGAGCAATCCCCACAACCAGGTGGCCGCGACGATGGATGCGCTCAAAAGGCTGGAGGACCCGCGCGAGGTGGCCAAGCGTCGCGGCATCCCTCTGAAGAAAGTGTTCGAAGGATAACCCCCATCGGCCGGCGTCCGAGCCGGCAGACCAAGGTGATAACAACCATGCCGAAGCTGAAAATAACCCAGGTACGGAGCGTCATTCGCCGGCCGCAGCCGCAGAAACGAACGATGGCTGCCCTCGGATTGCGCCGGATGCATCAGAGCGTCGTGCACGGCGACACGCCGCAGATTCGCGGCATGATCGAACGGGTGCACCATCTCGTGCGCGTCGAAGAAGTTGAAGAATAGGCGCAGGCCGGGGTTTTCGCCGGAGGGCGCAAACATAAGCGGGCCTGCAATCGTACTTCCTTTTCATCAAGCGAGTTCGCCTTCCGCCTCGGGCGGGGCGGGCGTTTTAGCACAGGAGAACCATGGATCTGAGTAATCTGAAACCTGCCAGGGGCGCCACGCGCAAACGCAAGCGCATCGGGCGCGGCGTCGGCTCCGGCTACGGGGGCCACAGTTCCACCAAAGGAGACAAGGGCCAGAAAAGCCGCGCCGGCGCTTCCATTCCGGCCTGGTTCGAAGGCGGCCAGATGCCCCTTCAGCGGCGGGTGCCCAAGTTCGGTTTTAAAAATCCCTTCCGGAAGGAATATCGCCCCATCAACGTGTCGCGTCTGAGCGAACTCGTTCAGGCGGGGCGGCTCGATCCGGCGGAGGAGATCACCCCCGAACGGCTCGTCGATGCCGGCGCGGCGCGAAAGGCGGAACGCGTCAAGATTCTGGGAGGCGGCACGCTGGAGATGGCGCTGAACGTGTCGGCGCACGCCTTCAGCGCTTCCGCCAGAGAGAAGATCGAAGCCGCCGGCGGCGTCGCCACGGTTATTGGTAAATAGGTTTCGCATTCCGGGTTTCACGCGGTGCGCCTCCTGCGCCCGGCATGACCCCGCACGTTGACCTGAAACCTGAAACACGCTTTTTGTTATGGCCGGTCTCGGTGAGAGTATTCGCAACATCTGGAAAATCGAGGAGCTTCGGCGTCGTATCCTCTACACGCTCGGGCTTCTGATAGTGTATCGTCTCGGCGCCTACATCACGCTTCCCGGCGTCGATGCCGGGGTGCTCGCCGATATCAATGCGAGCAACAACAACCCGAACAACCTGTTCGGTCTGCTCGATATGTTCGTCGGCGGGGCCTTCAGCGCGGCGGGCATTTTCGCGCTCGGCATCATGCCCTACATCACCGCGTCGATCATCATCCAGCTGATGGGGGCCGTGGTCCCGTATTTCCAGAAGCTTCAGCGAGAGGGCGAGGAAGGCCGGCGCAAGATCACCCAGTTGACGCGCTACGGCACGGTCGGCATCACCGCGCTTCAGGCCATCGGTTTTGCGATCAACCTTCAGTACGGCGCCACGGGGCAGGCCATCGTGATCAACTCGACCTTCTTCATCATCAGCACTATGATCGTGCTGACGGCGGGGACGGTCTTTGTCATGTGGCTCGGCGAGCGCATCACCGAGAACGGCATCGGCAACGGCATTTCGCTGATCATCATGATCGGCATCATCGCGCGGCTGCCGGTCTCGCTGATCAACGAATTCGAGGTTTCGAGCAACCTGTTCATCTTCCTGATGGAGATCGGCGTGCTGGTGCTGGTGACGATGGGCGTGGTGCTCCTGACGCAGGGCATGCGGCGCGTGCCGGTGCAGTATGCGAAGCGGGTCGTCGGGCGCAAGGTCTACGGCGGGACGACGCAGTACCTGCCCCTGCGCATCAACGCGGCCGGTGTGATGCCGATCATCTTCGCGCAGTCGATCATGTTCGTGCCGGCGACGGTGGCGTCCTTCTTCCCCGACAGCGCGTTCATGCAGCAGTTCGGCGCGTGGTTCTCCGACATCTCGAGCTGGGGCTATTCCATCGTCTTCTTCTTCATCTGTGTCTTCTTTACCTATTTCTATACCGCCATCGCGGTCAACCCGAAGGAGATGGCCGACACGATGAAGCGTCAGGGCGGGTTCATCCCCGGCATTCGCCCCGGCAAGCAGACGAGCGAGTTCATCGACAATATCCTGACGCGGATCACGCTGCCCGGCGCCATCTTCCTCGGTGTGGTGGCGATTCTGCCCGCCTTCGCGATGATGGTCGGTGTGACGCCCGGCTTTGCCCACTTTTTCGGCGGCACGAGCCTGCTCATCCTCGTCGGCGTGACGCTCGATACGCTCCAGCAGGTCGAGAGTCATCTGTTGATGCGGCACTACGACGGTTTCATGAAGAGCGGGCGTCTGCGTGGCCGCCGGGTCTGAATCGGAAACGCTTAACGGTAGACGGATGGTCCATTTAAAGAGTGAACGCGAGATCGAGCGCCTGCGGGCGAGCGCCGACCTGGTCGGGCGTACGCTGGCCGAGGTGGCCCGCCACGTCCGGCCCGGCGTCACGACGCGGGAGCTCGACGCCGTCGCCGAGGACTACATCCGCCGCCACAACGCCGCGCCCGCGTTCAAGGGCTACGAAGTGGGCGGGCGCGTTTTCCCGAACACGCTGTGTGTGTCGAGGGACGACGTCGTGGTGCACGGCATCCCGGACGACGTCCCGCTCGAAGCAGGCGCGCTGCTTTCGGTCGATTGCGGCGTGGTGCTCGACGGATACTATGGCGACAGCGCGTTTACCTTCGCCGTCGGCGCCATCTCCGAGGAGAAGGCGCAGCTTTGCCGCGTCACGTACGAGGCGCTTGTCCTCGGCATTGCCGAGGCCGTGGCGGGCCGCCGCATCGGCGACATCTCGTATGCCGTGCAGGCACACTGTGAAGCGTACGGCTACGGCATCGTGCGCGACCTCGTCGGGCACGGCATCGGACGACGGCTGCACGAGGATCCGCAGGTGCCCAACTTCGGGCGGCGGGGCACGGGACGGAAGCTCAAGCCCGGCATGACGATCTGCATCGAGCCGATGGTCAACATGGGCACGGCGGAAGTCTATACCGACGCCGACGGATGGACCGTGCGCACGGCCGACGGGCGCGCTTCGGCGCATTACGAGCACATGGTGGCGGTCCGGCGCGGCGGTCCCCCGGAGATCCTCACCACGTTCGACTACATCGAGGACGTCATCGAGACGCCCCCCTACAAGCTAAATACAGAACTGACCCATGGCTAAACAAAAGCCAATCGAACAAGACGGGGAAGTGATCGAAGCCCTACCCAACGCTCAGTTTCGCGTCCGTCTCGAAAACGGACATGAGATCCTGGGGTTGCTCTCGGGGAAGATGCGAATGCACTTTATCAAGATCCTTCCCGGAGACCGTGTGAAAGTGGAACTCTCTCCCTACGATCTCTCGAAAGGACGGATCGTGTATCGGTACAAATAAACGCGAGCGAACTTATTTGAGAACGCCGCGTTTTAGTTCGGCTACGCCAAATTTTGGCCGGCCCCTTGTTTCGCCTGCACCATCACGGAAGACCATGAAAGTTCGCGCCAGTGTCAAGAAACGGAGCTCTGACGACAAGATCGTGCGTCGGAAAGGCCGTGTCTATGTGATCAACAAGAAGAACCCGCGGCACAAACAGCGCCAAGGGTAAGCCCGGAATAGGATATGCCACGAATCGCAGGAGTAGACGTACCGCCGCAGAAGCGCGGGGAAATTGCCCTGACGTCGATCTATGGAATCGGGCGCTCGCTGGCCCGGGAGATCCTGGAAAAGGCCGGCATCGACGCCGATGCGCGCCCCAAGGATTGGACCGACGAGCAGACCCGCACCGTACGGCGCCTGATCGAAGATCAGTACCTCGTCGAAGGTCAGCTTCGGTCCGAGGTGCAACTCAGCATCAAGCGTCTGATGGACATCGGGTGCTACCGGGGGCTGCGGCATCGACGCGGCCTGCCCGTGCGGGGACAGCGGACGCAGACCAACGCCCGCACCCGAAAAGGCAAGAAGAAAACCGTCGCCGGTAAGAAGAAGGCGCCGAGGAAATAATCCCGGGTTTCCGCCTGTCGGCCCGAAGCGTCTGCCCTCCGGGCGATCGCCGGGGGGCCGCGAGTGGAACCCGCGAATAAGAGCCCACAGTTAGGTTATGGCAAAAAGACAGAAGAGCGGAAGTCGCACCCGCAAGAAGAAAGTCGTCGTGGAGGCCAATGGCCAGGCGCACATTCGGGCCACGTTCAACAACGTGCTCGTTACGCTGACCGACCAGTACGGCAACACGATTTCCTGGGCGAGTTCCGGGAAGATGGGCTTCAAAGGCAGCCGCAAGAACACGCCCTATGCCGCTCAGGTGGCGGCGACGGCGGCGGCGAAGGAAGCGCACGACCTCGGCCTGCGCCGCGTCGACGTGTACGTGAAAGGACCCGGAGCCGGCCGCGAGTCGGCCATCCGCGCCCTCTCCAACGTCGGTCTCGAGATCGCGACGATCCGCGACGTCACCCCCATCCCACACAACGGCTGCCGGCCCCCGAAACGCCGCCGCGTCTGACGTTGCTCCCGCGCGCAAAGCCTCCGCTCGACGCGTGAGGCTTTGCGCGCGGGAAAACGCAGCAACCGCGCGCGCCATTCGGGATAAGCCCGGTTACGGATACGTCGAGGGCGTATCCGTACGTTTGTTTTTCATTGTTGAACAAACGAGAGGAGACAATCCTATGGCCCGATACAGAGGCCCCAAACAGAAAATTGCCCGGCGTTTTCGTGAGCCGATCTTCGGCCCGAGCAAAGCCGTGGAACGCAAAGCCTACCCGCCGGGGCAGCATGGACGGTCGCGCCGCTCGAAAGAGAGTGAGTACGCCGTTCAGTTGAAGGAAAAGCAGAAAGCCAAGTACACCTACGGGTTGCTGGAACGCCAATTTCGGAACCTGTTCGAGAAGGCGGCCCGCAAGAAAGGCATCACGGGAGAGAACCTGCTCAAGTTTCTCGAAGCCCGCCTCGACAACACGGTCTTCCGCCTGGGCTTTGCGCGGACGCGTCGTCAGGCGCGCCAGCTGGTCAACCACGGCCACATCATGGTCAACGATCAGGTGGTCGACATCCCGTCGTATCAACTTCGAAGCGGCGACATCATCGCGGTGCGCCCGCGGAGCCGCAGCCTCGAGGTGGTCCGTGACGCGCTCGGCCGCTCCCGCCGCGTCTATCCGTGGCTGGAGGTGGACCGCAAGGCCATGCAGGGCAAGTTCCTGGACTATCCCAACCGCGAGGACATTCCGGAAAACATTCGCGAGCAGCTCATCGTCGAGTTGTACTCGAAGTAGTGATCCGGGGCGTGCGGGCCCACGGCTGCTCCCGACGGGGAGCTCTCATGTGGGGCGTCGGCGCTGGGCCGGCACCCTGCTTCCTATTCAAGTATTGATCGATCTACTATGAGCACCTTTGCGATTCAGATGCCGGACGGCGTTGAGGTAGAAGAGATCACCGAGACCTACGGGCGCTTTGTGATTCAGCCGCTCGAACGGGGATACGGGGTTACTATCGGCAATGCGCTCCGGCGCGTGCTGCTCTCCTCCCTGCCGGGAGTCGCCGTCACGGCCATCAAGATTGACGGCGTGCAGCATGAGTTTTCCACCATCTCAGGCGTCACCGAAGACGTGGCGGACGTGATCTTGAACCTGAAGGGGGTCCGTTTCAAGTCGAACGAGGTCAACGACGGCAATATCCATCTGTCCTTGACCGGACCGGGCGCGTGGACCGCCGCCGACATCGGCGAGGCTACGAGTGACTACGAGGTGCTCAATCCCGAGCACCACATCGCCACGCTGGCCGAAGACGCGCACCTGAGCATCGAACTGCGCATGGAGCAGGGACGCGGCTACGTCCCCGCCGACGAGAACAAACGCCCCGACGACCCCATCGGCGTCATCGCCATCGATGCGATCTTCACCCCCATCGAGAACGTGAAATACACCATCAAACCGATGCGTGTGGGGAAAAAGATCGACTTCGAGCGCCTGACGCTGGAAGTGCACACGAACGGCGCCGTCTCGCCCGAAGAAGCCCTCGCACAGGCCGCCACCATCCTGCGCGATCACGTCAATCTCTTCATCAAGATGGACAGTGAGCCGCAGCCGACGGCCGAGGAGAAGGAGGTCGACGCCGAGGTGCAGCGCATCCGCGAACTGCTGGCGCAGTCGGTCGATGAGCTCGACCTCTCGGTGCGGGCGCACAACTGCCTCAAGGCCGCCAACATCAAGACCATCGGCGATCTCGTCCGCCGCGAGGAGGCGGAGATGCTCAAGTTCCGCAACTTCGGACGCAAGTCGCTTCAGGAGTTGATTCAGGTGCTCGAAGAGCGAAATCTCCACTTCGGCATGGACGTGGACAAGTACCTCGAAGAGGTCCGAAACTAGATTCGAGTTGCGTCCGGCGCGTCGATGCGACCGGGCGGATAAATCCCGTACTGGAACGTCATGAGACATCAACATAAAGGCTTTAAGCTGGGGCGCACGAGCGCGCATCGTAAGGCGACGCTCGCCGCACTTGCCAACGCGCTCATCCGCCACAAGCGCATCACGACGACGCTGACGAAGGCCAAGGCGCTGCGTATGTACGTCGAGCCGCTGATCAACCGTGCAAAGAACGACACGATGCACAATCGGAGGCAGGTCTTCCGCCACCTCCAGGACAAGGCGTCCGTCACGGAGCTCTTCGGCGAGATCGCCGGGCGCATCAGCGAGCGGAACGGCGGGTACACCCGGGTGATCAAGCTCGGACAGCGCGCCGGTGACTCCGCGGAGATGGCGGTGATCGAACTCGTCGATTACAACGACGTGCGGCCCGAAGGCGCGGGCGGAGCGAAGCGCAAACGCACCCGCCGCAGCCGCCGCCGCAAACCCGCCGCCGCAAAGACGGAGACGCCCGCCGTGACGGAAGCGGACGTCGCCGAGGCGTTGCCGGAAGCCGAAGCGACGCCGGAAGCCGAAGCGACGCCGGAAGCCGAAGCGACGCCGGAAGCCGAAGCGACGCCGGAAGCCGAAGCGACGCCGGAAGCCGAAGCGACGCCGGAAGCTCCCAAAGCCGAGGCCCCGGAAGCGGAGCCGAAGGCGGAAGGCGCCGAGGGTGATGAGGCCGAGCCTCCGAAGGAGAAAAAGGGCGAATGATAGCGACCGCTCATCATTGTTGAGACGATGAAAAAGGCGCTCCGTGTCATGCGGGAGCGCCTTTTTCTCGTTTGAGGGGCTGCCTCGGGAGCGCGCGCCGCTCCGGGCTTTAGGAACTGACGGGAGGGCAGGGGTTAAGAAGATAGTGTGCGCCGCATGCCGGCGACGCAAGATTTCGCGCACGCCCAATGTCGCAACCCCGAACCCTATGATTCAGGCATCCGCCATATTGAAGCAAGCCTCTTCCCTGTTCCGAACGAAGGACGATTCGACCAACGGGCAGAACATCGAAGATCGGCTGGAACGCCTTCTCGACGATTGCCGCACCTATCTTCCCGCGGTCGATGAGGAGATGATCCGGAAGGCGTTTCAACTCAGCTACTGGGCGCACCGCAACGACAAGCGCGCCTCCGGCGAACCCTATATCATTCATCCCATCGAAGTGGCTGAGATCGTCGTCCGCGACATCAGCTTCGACGACGTCAGCGTGGGGGCAGCGCTCTTGCACGACGTGGTCGAAGACACCGAACTCTCCCTCGATCTGATCCGCGAAGAGTTCGGCGATACGATGGCGAACGTCATCGACGGTGTCACCAAAATAAGCGGGGTCTTTGCCAGCCGGGAGCTCGGACAGGCCGAAAACGTCCGAAAGCTGATGCTTTCGATGGCAACCGACATCCGGGTGATTCTCGTCAAGTTTGCCGATCGTCTCCACAACATGCGGACCCTGGGCTCGCTGCCGAAGCACAAGCAGATCAAGATCGCCAGCGAGACGCTCGAGCTTTTTGCCCCCCTGGCGCACCGCTTCGGCTTCTTCACAATCAAGAGAGAGCTGGAAGACCTCTCGCTCAAAGCGCTCAACCCGGAAGCCTACGCGGAGATCAAGGCCGGCTTGAAAGCGACCCGGCAAGAACGGGAGCAGTACATCAAGTCGTTCATCGAGCCGTTGAAAGCGCTCCTGGAAGAGGAGGGGCTCTCGTTCGAAATCTATGGGCGGTCGAAAAATTTCTATTCCATCTTTCGAAAAATGCAGCGGCAGGACAAGCCGCTGGATGAGATTTACGACGTTTTCGCCATTCGGATCGTGTTGAACAGCGAGGGGCGGAAGGGCAAGGAAGATTGCTGGCGGGTCTATTCGATCATCACGGATCTGTACAAGCCCTTGCCCGAGCGCTTTCGGGATTTCATCTCCGTGCCGAAGTCGAACGGCTATCAGAGCCTCCACACGACGGTGCTCGGTCCGGAAGGGCGGCGCGTGGAGGTGCAGATCCGCACCCGGGAGATGCACGAGGTCGCCGAGCGCGGGCTGGCGGCGCACTGGAAGTACAAGGAGGGCGTCACGCGCTCCGATCAGGAGATGGAACAGTTTCTCGAATGGGTGCGCGATCTGCTCGAAAACCCGCGTCCGGAACACGCGACCGACTTCGTTCGAGACTTTCGGCTGAACCTGTACGAAGAGGAGATCTACGTCTTCACACCGAACGGCGACCTGATGCGCTTGCCGCGCGGAGCGACCCCGGTGGACTTCGCCTTCAAGGTGCACACGGAGGTCGGGTTGCACTGCATCGGCGCGAAGGTGGACGGCAAGATGGTGCCGCTTTCGTATCAACTCAAGAGCGGCGAGCAGGTGGAGATCATCACCTCCAAGAAACAGAAGCCGAATCCGGACTGGGCGAAATTCGTCGTCACGCACAAGGCGCGGAGTTGCATCCGGCACTGGGTCAATGAGGAGCGCCGACGGGCCGTGGAGCGGGGACGCGAGATCTGGCAGAAGAAGGCGCGCCGGGCCAACCTGGAGATCGACGAGCAGGAAATGAACCGCGTCTCGAACAAGCTGAAATTCCCCAATCAACAGCAGCTGTTCTACGAGATCGGCGTCGGCCTCTATGACGTGGACGAGCTGGTGCGATTCATCAAACAGGGGCAGGCCGGCGCCGAAGAGGAAAGCGAAAAACAGGAAGCGACGCTGCGACTGAAATACGACGACTTCCTCGACACGGCGCAGTCGTCCGGGCGGCCCGCCCTCATGATCGACGGCGAGTTGCATACCGACATCGTCACGAAGTACGCCACCTGTTGCAATCCCATCCCCGGCGACGAGGTGTTCGGGTACATCAGCCGAACGGGCAGCATCAAGATTCACCGTCTCAACTGCCGCAATGCCCCGCATTTGCTGATCAATCACCCCGACCGGATCGTGCCGGTGGAGTGGAGCCGGCAGAAGGACGTGCAGTTCGTCGTGGCGCTCCGGGTCATGGGCGAGGACCGCGTCGGCATCGTCAGCGATATCACGACGTTGATCTCGAAGAACCTCAAGACGAATATTCGCTCGATCACCATCGACAGCGAGGACGGCGTCTTCGAGGGGACGCTCGTGCTATACGTGAGCGACCTCAAGCATCTCCGCCGGCTCATCGAGCGTCTCAAGCGGATCAACGGCATCTACGGCGTTTATCGATTCGAAGAACAGGGCGACGAGTTGTGAGGGCGTCCCCGCGTCAACCGTTGGTCGTTTCGAAGAACGGGACGATGCGTCGGCGGGGTTCGCGGCGGCGCTTGGCCTTCGGTTGGCGCCCGGATCATCGATGCGGCACGAAGAAAAGAGCAAGAAATGGTAACGGCGGGCCTCTGGCGTCGCAAGGAATCCGCGCACCCCTTCATTTATTGCTTTGCAAAGGCTATCTTCGGCAGGTTTCAAGCCCCTGGTTCCGAAAGGGTTAGGGCTTGGGAAAGGGATTGTGCGAAGAAGCCTAGAAGCAGACCTCTCGGGTTGGCATTTTAGGCAGAAGTCTTTACTTTATAAACGTGTACCCTAACCAGTAAATGAGGAGTTCAGACTATGTCGGAAAGACCTACGACGCTTACGAAGAAAGATGTGGCGCGCCGTGTCGCAGATCTGATGAACGAGCCGATCTATAAAAGTGAGCCCTGGGTAAGCGCGGTGGTGACTGCCCTCGGCGAACTGATGTTGGAGGCGGACCCGGAAGTTCGGATCGAGTTGCGAGATTTTGGCGTCTTCGAGGTGAAGAAAACGAAAGCCAAGCCCAAGGCACGTAATCCGAAGACGAACGAGACGGTCTTTATTCCGAGTCGGCGCAAAACCCACTTCAAGCCGAGTAAGCGGCTGAAGCAGGTCTTGCAACAGCCCCTCGAAGAACTCAACTACGACATCCCCGAAGGGAGCGCCGATTACAAGGGGGACGGAGTGCTGATGACGAACGGCGTTTCCTGAGCCAGGCAGCCGTTTATCGGATGATTCCCGATTTGTGATTCGGAAGGGCTGGGAAGCGGTGGCTTTCCAGCCCTTCCTTCGTTTGCCTCGGCGACCCGAGCGCCGCGCCGGACTCGCCGCCATCCTTCCGGAATGATGACCCCCCCCCGCATTGTCGCCGTCGACTACGGGAAGAAACGCGTCGGGCTCGCCGTGGCCGATCCCCTGCGCATCTTCGCCCGGCCCTTCGGAACGTTTGCGCCGGAAGAAGCCGTCGCGGCCTTGCAGCGGCTGCACGCCGACGAGGGCATCGAGACGCTCGTAGTGGGCTGGCCGCTTTTGCCCGACGGCTCGGAGGGGGAGGCCACCGCCTGGGTGCAGGGCTTCATCGAGCGCCTGCGGGCGGCCCTGCCCGGCGTAGAGATCGTGCGGTGGGACGAGCGGTATACGTCGGTGCGCGCGCGCGAGGCCATTCGCGCCGCCGGAGCCCGCCGAAAGGCCCGCCGCGACAAGGCCCGCGTCGACGCCGCTGCCGCCGCCGTCCTTTTACAGGAATACCTGGATGCCGGAGACGTGTAAGGTCTCCTCCACCCGCTTGCCGGCGCATCCCCTCCCGGTGGAATGACCGATGACGCGCTCCCCGGCCCCTATAACGGCCTCTCTTACACGCCCTGTCTCCTTAACCCGCACTTTGAGTCGTTGTCGCTTGCTCACTCCGGCCTGGCGTCGGCGCCGTGCTCGGACAACTGGGCGCCAAACCAGCGGTGTATTGCCGTTATTAGATGAAGGTCATTCGTTTCGAAAGTGATCTCCGCACCCAGGGGAAGCACGGCATACGAAACCTTAATTCTCGAAGCCCCGGCCTCAAGCTCTTTGAGTCCAGGCATGTCCGAGCCATGAAGCATTTCCGGGTCTGAGTAATCGCCGCGCTGAAATTTCTCAGCCTCGTGCTTGAGATGTTGTCGAATGAGCGCAATCTGATCTGCGTCGCCCGCATCTTTTGCAATGACCCGCTGCTCGCCCCCCGACTCTGTCATCTTGAAGATGTGTACGGTCTTTGACATATCAAAGGGCATTACGCTATGTGCCATTTGGTGGACATGCTCTTGCCGGGTTTGTGCGAACGCTGTGGAGCCGCTCAAGAACAGAAGGATGGCGACTGCCTTCGATAACTGAAAAATGCCGTGCATATGCCTGTTCATGTGGTCTTCCTGATGTTGACAAACGGAGATCGTGGAGCCCAACGCAGGCGTTAGGCATGTGCCTCTGGTGTGGAGAACGTTTTGGGGAGCTTGAATCATGCAAGCACTACCACCACTCTGGGGTACTTGACGAAGGGATGAACTCGCTAAGCGCTTGTATGGTCTCGACCTTCAGACGATCTTCACTCATGGCCTTCTTGCCCGCGTCGGATGTCATGAAGGACTGGAAGCGCTCCATATCCGGCATCTTCAGAATTAGGCCCGTTGGATTCGGGTTTTCCGGATCGCTGAAATTCCGAGCGGCAACACCCATCTGCGCAAACCGTTCGTGACGGTTTCCGGGACCTTCTGGACGTTGGGAAGAGCGCCTCCGGAGGACGCACCATGCGTCACCCGGCAACTGAAGGGCGGCCGGCCCTGTACGATTTCGGAACCCATACGACCCGATTGGGTTATGGATACTGCCGTTTTGATCAGCAGCTTGCGGGCAGGGGCTTCGAGC